>JABSPG010000130.1 GCA_013214445.1 Ekhidna sp.
GCTGCTTTCTGATGTGATTCCACCGCAAACTGATTTGCATCTTCTGCCGATATATTGAAGTCTTTTGCTACTTCCTCAGCAGTAAGGCCCATATTCAAATAATAATCTGGGTGCTTTTCCGCAATCTTCCAGTTCAATGCTGCCTTGTATCCCATCATAGGAACCAATGACATAGATTCAGTTCCTCCAGCAATGATACAGTCAGCGGTTCCAGAGTGAACCCTTGCGCATGCCAAGTGAATGGCCTCCAATCCAGATCCACAATATCTATTGATGATCATTCCAGGTACGGAAACTGGCAGTGAAAGCAATGAAATATATCTTCCCATCTGCAGTCCTTGTTCTGCTTCTGGAATCGCGTTACCAACGATTAAGTCATCTACTCTTGAAGCGTCAAAGTCTTTTACCGATCCAACCAAATGCTTAATTACATCTGCGGCCAGATCATCTGGTCTGTAAAAACGGAATCCGCCTTTTTTTGCTCGGCCTACTGCTGACCTGTATCCTGCTACTATATATGCATTCATATTTTCAATGTTTTATTTATCAATGGGTAAAATCAGTTTCTCAAAGGTTTCCCTTTGAATAAAATACTCTGGATTCTCTCGAGTGTCTTTGGCTCTCCGCATAAACTTAAGAATGCCTCGCGCTCAAGATCCAGTAGGTATTGCTCAGAAACTTTAGTAGGAGCAGATAGATCTCCGCCCGCCATGATCCAAGCTAGTTTTTGACCGATCTTTTGATCGTGCTCTGATAGGTAACTTCCATATCTCATGCCGCTGATACCGGCATGGAACATAGCCAACGCTGATTTTCCTTGAACTTTTATGTCTTTACGTTCCACCGGCTGAGTGTATCCTGCCTCTGAAAGTGCAATAACCTTATCTTTTGCATCTGTCAAAAGACGAGTTCTATTCAAGGTAATTTCATCTCCACCCCTCAGAATGTTCATTTTACGTGCTTCAGCTGCTGAGGTGGCCACCTTAGCTGTCGCGATATTCATAAAGTACTCTTGAAGGGTGTTCAATTCCGGATCTCCCGGAGTAAAATCATCTGCTGCGCGCATAGTCAGCTCTTTGGTGCCACCACCGCCTGGGATTAGACCAACACCTACTTCCACTAAGCCTACGTATGACTCAGCGTGTGCTTGAATGGCATCACAGTGTAGTGATAGCTCACATCCACCACCTAGTACCAGACCAGAAGTTGCAGCAACCACAGGTACGGTAGAGAATCTTGCTTTGGTCATGGTGTTTTGGAACGTGCGCACCATGAGATCAATTTCATCAAACTCCTGGTCTACTGCATACATAAATAGCATTGCCAGATTTGCTCCTGCAGAAAAATTCTGACCCTCATTTCCAATTACAACACCACGGTAGTCTTTTTCGGCCATGGTGATAGCTGTGTTGATCCCCTCGATTACGTCTGCATCAACCGAGTTCATTTTCGTATGAAACTCTAGGTTCAATACCCCGTCACCAATGTCATAAATCGTTGCGCCTGGTTTCTCCCAAACCACATTACTCTCTTTGAATGCATCGAGAAACACGAGTCCTTCAGTACCAGGAATTACCTTATATGATTTGGAAGGAATATCATAGTACATCTTTTTCCCTCCTTGGTAAGTATAGAAGCTCTCATGACCAGCTGCTACCATTTCTTCTACCCATGATGCCGGCTCGAATCCGGCCTCCTTCATCTGAGATAAAATCTGCTTGGTTCCCATGGCATCCCAAGTTTCAAATGGACCCATCTCCCATGCAAAACCTGCAGCCACCGCTTGGTCGATTCTGAAAAGCTCATCAGCGATTTCAGGGATTCTGTAAGAGCAGTATTTGAAAAGATCAAAGAAGGTCTTGCGGTAGAAATCTCCCTCCGCACCTTTCAAAGCAATTGCAATTTGCAGCCTCTTCTTCAAATCCTCAACGTTCTTGGTTTTGTCTAGAACATCAAGCTTGGATTTTTTCTTTGACTCGTATTCAAAAGTCTTGAGGTTTAGCTCAAGAATTTCTTTCTTCCCATCCGTTACTGTCTTCTTGTAAAAACCTTGCTTGGTTTTATCTCCCAACCATTTACGTTTGTGGAGCTCTTCTACAATTCCAGGTAACTTGAATCGTTCCTTTGACTCGTCATTGGCCAGTGCAGCATAAAGATTATTAGCCACATTGACTGTGGTATCTAGACCAACTAAGTCAGAGGTTCTAAATGTTGCCGATTTTGCCCTTCCGATTACCGGACCAGTTAGTTTGTCGATTTCTCCCACAGAAAAATCTGTCTCTGAAATCGCATGCATGCCGGACATCATAGAGTATACACCTATTCTATTCGCAATAAATGCAGGAGTGTCTTTACAAAGTACGGTCTCTTTACCTAGATAAAGGTCTCCGTAATTCATGAAGAATTCGGTAATCTCAGGATCGGTTTTCTCTGTTGGAATGATCTCCAATAATCGTAGGTATCTTGGAGGATTGAAAAAGTGCGTACCGCAGAAGTGCTTTTGGAAATCTTCACTTCTACCATCCAGCATTAGGTTAATGGGAATTCCTGAAGTATTTGAAGTGATTAGTGTTCCAGGGGTTCTATGCTGTTCAACTTTCTCAAAAAGTGACTTCTTGATTTCAAGGTTTTCAACCACCACTTCGATGATCCAATCCACATCCTTGATTTTGGAGAGATCATCGTCAAAATTCCCAGTAGAAATCAACTTTGCAGTTGACTTGTTGTAAAGTGGTGAAGGATTGGATTTTATAGCCGTTTGCAGCGCATCATTTACCAGCTTATTTCTGGCTGCTGGATTACTCTGCTGATTTTCATCCAGATCTCTGGGAACTATATCAAGTAATACTACTTCCACGCCAATATTGGCAAAGTGGCAAGCGATCCTCGATCCCATAATTCCAGATCCCAATACGGCTGCTTTCTTAATGGTTCGTTTCATGTTAGTGTTTATGCTATCTATTTTAAATGTGGTTTATTGATTATGTACCAGCCCACTGCTGGCAAATTCTTCGGATATCTGTTCGGCTACCTTGTCAAACAAAGAAGGTTCGTCAACAATTTCATTGATGGTACTTAGTACTTTAAAAAAGTCACCAAGTTTATCGGAAGGAACAAGGTTTCTCACTTTTGAATTGAATTCTCTTACGGCCCGTCTGGACAGTTCCCTTTTTTCTTTTCCTAAATCAGACAGAAAAATTCTCACAGATCTGCCGTCAGTTGGGTCTTTCTCTCGGTAAACCCAATTCTTCTCTTCCATGGCTTTAAGCATGCGGGTCAAGCTGCGAGATTCCATACCTAGAAGCGGAGCAATCTTTGTTGCTGGAGTTCCATTCTCTACATCAATATTGAGCAGCACAAATCCAGTAGAGGCTGTAATATCATACTTTGCACCAAATTGGTTATACATCCTCGAAATGCTGTGCCACAATCCTTTTATATTGTAATCGACCGTTTCTTCTCTTTTCATCCGCATCATACTATAATCCAAATATAGCAAATTTGTTATGCATGCATACTATTTTTTCCTCGAAAGGCATTTAGACATAGATTCGAGGCATGACGGATAACCATATACCTAAGGATTTTCACTCTTTTGAATCTGATGCTCCTTTTGAAAGATGCATTCAGTGCAATAAGTATCTATTGGATGATGATACGGAGTACATCATCGAGAAAGCAGTAAAAAATTATGAAAGGTATGAAGCAAAGGATGTAGTCTTTGATTATGCGATCTGCATGGATTGCGCAGAGGAAATGCGCAAAGAAATTTCCAAGGAGTCATGGCAAAGTATGATGAATTACTTCCAACAAAACATGGATGTTCATGCCAGATTGCAGATGCAAAATCAGAGTCCCACTGAAAATCTAAGTAAATGCATGATCAAAAACACACACATGGATCAATGCAGTGAATATCAAATCTATGCACATTGTCGCGGCAACAAGCTAAATATGGAAAATCCTCCTTATATGATTTCAGGAGAAGTGATGGAGGAGCTGATACCACTTCTTTCCGAAAAGACCATTGACGAAATGAACGGTTTTATGAATAAGCACTTTTCGCCCGATCCATCACTGATGGAACCTATCCCCCCTAGATTGGTTTTGCTTTAGCTCTCAAGGGCTTGTTCAATATCCCAAATTAAATCCTGAGCATCCTCTACTCCGACCGAAAGACGAACCAAATTATCTGTTATTCCATACTTACTTCGATCGTGTGGATCTACCCCTGCATGTGTCATAGATGCAGGATGCTGTGCCAATGATTCGGTGCTTCCAAGGCTGACCGCCAATTTTATGAGTTTCAGATTATTTAGAAACTTGAATGCCTCTTCCTCGCCACCTTCCAAGATAATGGACAACATAGCACCAGCTGATTTGTATTGTTTATCAAAAATTTCCTTTTCTCGGGTGCCAGCTTCGATCGCTCCCAGATAGTGGATGGTCTTCACCTTCGGATGGTTCACTATGGAATCGTATACAGATTTGGCATTTCTTGCTTGTTGCTCCATTCGTACTTTCAAAGTCTCCAAACTACGCAGCAACAACCAGCCCGTCCATGGTCCCGCCATGTTGCCTAGAAATGTTCTCATGCCTTTCACTTGTGCAATTAACTCCTTGCTCCCTAAACAAGCTCCGGCTATCACATCACTGTGTCCACCGATATATTTCGTTGCAGAGTATAAAACTAAATCTGCGCCATGTTTTAGAGGATGTTGCCAAAGAGGGCCCATGTAGGTATTATCCACAGCTACGAGGACTTTCTCATCAATTGAAAATTCCTTTGCAATTGCACTACACATCTCAAGGTCAATGAGGTCATTGGTAGGATTCGCTGGAGTTTCTACATAGATCATTTTTAGTCGGTCTGCATAGCCACTATCTTTTATCATCTGATGAATCTCCTCTCTAGTTTGGTGCGGATCAAAACCCAACACATTTATTCCAAACGTAGGAAGCATATGCTTTACAAAATGATCAGTACCTCCATAAATTGGATTGCTATGCACAATTAGATCTCCCGGTTTTAGGAATTGCAGCAGTACAGTAGTAATTGCCCCCATTCCACTTTCGAAAACAGCAGCTTCTTCCGCTTGATCCCAAAGACAAAGTCGATTCTCGAGAATCTCGAGATCTGGATTATTCAGTCTACTATAAATCAAACCTGGTTCTTCACCGTCTTCTTTTTCTCTCAGGCCATAGGCTTGTTCGAAAAATGCTTTGCCTTCTTCCGCTTTTTCAAAGACAAATGTTGACGTTTGAAAAATAGGGGGTTTAATAGCTCCCTCGGACAGTGAAGGTTTAAATCCGTAGGACATCATTAAACTCTCGGGACTCATCTTTCTCATATCTATCATTCTTGTTTGAGCTGCTCTGCAAATGCTATGATTTAGACCAGCAAAGATTTATAATTCACGTAAGCTGATTGATCTATCTACTATTGTCAATAGTCATAGAAAATAAACACTGTAATAATTCAAATTTTAGATTATCTTTCTAATGTTCATAAAAATTCAATTGAGGTTTAGAATATATGATTGATGAGGTAGACAAAAGAATAGTCGCCCTTCTTCAGAAAGATGGAAAGTTGACGATGAAGGAGCTCAGTGCTCAGCTTGGACTAAGTATTACACCAATTTATGAGCGAATCAAAAGGTTGGAACGAAATAAAGTAATCAATGGATATCACGCTAGTGTGGATCCTAAGGCTGCTGGTTTTGGTCTGGAAGTGTTTTTGTCAATAACCATGGAATTTCATAAAGCAGAAATGCTCCAAGAATTTGAAGGGGCAGTCAGGAAGATACCAGAGGTTTTAGAATGTTATCATCTAACTGGGAGTTTCGATTTCCTTGTTAAAGTTCTAGTGAGAGATATGGATGAATATGCAGAATTTGCGAGTAAGAAACTTGCCAAACTCAACAACATCAGATTGGTTCAGAGTCTCATGGTTCTGAAGAAGGTAAAGCACACGCATGTGCTTCCTCTAGTTGATGAAATCTCCTCTTAGCTGACGGAATCTTTTACGAGCTTCTGCGGCATACATGCTTCCGGGATAATCAACCAAGAACTGTTGATATAAGGCTTTGGCCTGTTCCGTATCTTTTATAAACCTTTCGGTAATTTCTGCTTTCTTAAACGCTGCGTCATCAGCTAAAATATCATACGAGTAGTTGGAAAGTATTTTATCTAAATATTGAATGGCTTGTTCCGTTTTACCGGCTTCCAATTCCAATTTCGATTTTAGCCAGAAGATCTCATCAGTTACAGAGTGATGCTCATACTGATCTAGCATTTTCGAAAGTCGAAGATTAGCTTGTTCCTTTTTATTCTGAAAGATCAGCAATTCGATGTTTGCAAATTCTTGCATAACAAGATCAGTGGTATATAGGGCAGTGTTATCGGTGATGAGCATTCCCAAAGAGATTGCATCGTTTGAAATTTCCCTAGTGGTATTTTTTTTAAGAATATCTAAGTGCCCTTTGGCAAGGGCAAAGTTTCCTGTGTAGTAGTGGAGTCTAGCATTTCGTAGCTTCGCATCATATCCAAGTTGATTACTCTTGTATGCTTTCTCTACCTGAGAATAAAGTAGTGTTGCCTCCCAAGGTTCTCCACGTAATAAGTATATATCACCTAGATCCAATTTACTTGTAGAAATCAGTTGTCTACCTGCTCTCGTATTTTGTACCAACTGATTCAAAAGATTTGCAGCAAGGTCTATTTCATCCAAGTAAAATGCATGTAACAATGCTTTGCTTCTCAGCGCGTCAAATGCAATCTGTGATGGATATAATTCTGTGTATAGCTGCTGATATTCGTTGGTTAATTCTCGTATCTCAAGTTCATCAATAGGATAGGTGTTTTTGATTTTCTTCTCTTTTGCTTGCATCCATAGCTTCTTGGCATGTTGGTAGTTTCTAGAACCTAGATATCTCTTGGAGACAAACTGAAAGATTTCCGCCGCATCTTCATATGCGTCATTTTCAAGAGCAATTCTCCCTATGTCCATGCTTCGATCGCCTGGACGTTCGGTTCTTTTGTCAATTGCTTTCGCTTGAACAAAGGCTCCATAAAAATTTTTTCGCTGCAACTCCACCCAAAGCAAAAGTTCTGCAAACTTGGTATCCTGTGGGTCCTCTTGCATTTTACGAATGAGGGTTGTTTCCAATTCGTCTAAATCTTCCTCTTGTTGCATGAAATTCTGAAGAAGATTTTTAATGTAACTTAATCTATTTGGACTGTCGGATGCGTAATTCAAATATTCCTCAATCATTGAACTCTTGTCTCCAAGGATTCGATAGATTGATGCCATCTCCAATGCATGCACAGATGGATTACCTCTCAACTCTCTTGAATCCAGAAAAAAGAGAATGGACTCTCTATAGAGTTTTTCATTTGCTAGGTATTGCGCAAGGATGCCAAGCTGAAAAGGATTATTGCGAGTGCCTTTCCTGACCTCCGCTATATAGTTCTGGAGCTTTTCAAGTTTACCTGACTCGGAATACACACTTGCAAGACTTGACCTGAATTGCATATTAGAGGGAGATTGCTTTATGGCATTTTTCAGAAATTTTTCTGCTTTTTCGAATTTTTTAAAGGATTTGAGTAGGCTTAAGTAATTGCCCATGATTAACTGGTGGTTTCTTGGGTTATCTACCAGCTCATCGTATATCAGCTCAGCTTTTTCTAAATCACCTTGCTGAAAATATTCATTGGCTATTTGGATTCGATCTTGGCTTTGTCCAAACGTTAATGCGAAAGGAAATAGAATTAAAAGAGCTAATTTCTGGATCATATAAAATTCAAATTAACATATATACATACCTATGTTATATATATAAAGTTTAATTAAATATTATTCTTATTATTAATGCTGTGGATACGTGGATAAATACTGTCTTATATACTTGTTTTTTGTATTTGTTTATAGGTGGGATTTTGAAATAGTTGGATTGACACTTTATCAACAGCTAAGATGCTGATGGCCTGGAGTTTAGGCTATGTTGTGTATAAATGTGAAATACGTCTTTGTGTGAATCTTTTATTATAGTAGGATGGTAGGAGTGGTGGATTATTGTTCCATTTGATCTGGTTGATAGATTGGTTGGTAGGGAAATTGATACTTGAGACGATTGCGATTAGTAATGTCCACAGGTTTGTTGGGTTTATCAACAGTGTTTAGAAGGTTATCATCATCTCCAGTTCCCAATTTTCTCTGATGGTGACAGTCTCAGGGTTTATGTAAACTTGTTCAGGCTCTTGATTCTTGAGAAGGTTGCCGTAAGACCATTTTCCATCACTGTTGTTATCGATTAGGACGCGAATGGTGTAGGTAGCAGCCGAAAGATTACGGAAGGTGATATTCTGATTGATTTCATTTGTTTGGTATGCAACAGTTCCATTGTCTTTGAGAAGTTGGATTGTGTAAGATGCTTGGGTTGTTTCAACTTGTAGTCTTAGAAGACCGGTTGGTGGTTTCGGTGCTTCAACTATTGCCAATGTCTTTGCATCTGAGGTGTCTTGCTCGACGGTAATAAATGCGCCTTTTTCTATCTCAAATTCTAGCGTATGATTGGGGGTGGGTTGCAATGCTGCCAATGGATTTTCTGCGATGAGGGAGGAATCGATTGATGTGGTATCGGCAGGGATGGATTGTAGAAACTTCTGCTTTATTGAATCTATTTTCTGCAGTAAAGTGTATGCTAATTCAGTTTTGTTATGGTTCCATACATAGTCGGCTTTCGGTATGTAATTGAATATGCTGTCTGAGAAGAAATGAAATTTGGTTGTGTCTAGTTGTATGATCGGTTTATTGAATAGCAGGGTGATTGTAGAATCGATTCCTTCAGTAATTCGTGTGGGTTGGACTGAGTAAGAAAAGGTTGCTGGCTTTCTTTTTGACTCCAGGAAGACAAGCTTAAGTGTATCTAATATTTGGTTGCCAAGACTATCATTAGTTGAAAGGAAGGCTTGGATTGAGTCTTTGTAGTTGATTGAAGTTGGCTTGTATACTCTGATAATGTCTTTGTTTTCTCCAGTTATGTTATGGTAGAGATACGGTGGTTGTAGCTTGTAGGCGAATGGCTCTCTACTAAATTTTATTTCCGCATATTGGCCTGCGGGTCGTGCATTTATTAGGGTTATCGGTTTTATGTTTTGTAAGAGTGCTTGTAGTGGTTTTATAGTTTGTTCGGTTTTAAGATTGATAGAATCTGATAGAAAAGCGTGTGCTTCTGATTCCGGATCTAAGATGTAATTGCCGTTCTCATCGTCGAAAGAAAGTATTTTGTAGATACCGTCTTTGATATATGATATGTTGTAGTTTCCTGAGTCATTTGCCGTTGTGAAGTACATAGGTTTTGTGGTCAGGAAATCTAGTGTGT
>JABSPG010000131.1 GCA_013214445.1 Ekhidna sp.
ACGCCGAAAGCGTAATCAAACCCAGCACCATTTGGACCTTCTTTAATCTGCTTTGTTAAATCAATTCCACCTCCACCCCAGTTACCGTCCATTTTACGCTCCATGAGATAGCTTGTGCTATCTTCCAGTGCCCACTTCCAACCTAGGTGCCATTTACCAAACATGGCTGTCTGATAGCCTTGATCTTTGAATAGATCTGGCAAGGTCTTTCGGTCTGAGTCAATCAACGGTTGAGCGAAAGGCCAAAGTACTTTGTGTTTCAATCGTGTACGCCAGGCATATCTTCCAGTCAAGAGTGAATATCTAGTAGGAGTGCAAACAGAAGAAGGTGTATGCACATCTGTAAACCGGATCCCGTCCTTCGCAAGTTGGTCAAGGTTGGGTGTTGGTATCTTGCTTTCAGGATTGTATGACTGCAAATCACCGTAACCAAGATCATCAGCTAAGATGAAAAGCACGTTTGGCTTTGGGCTTTTCGTAGGCTTATCTGATGGCTGACAGCCAATGATCGTGATAGCTACAAGTAATAACGGAATAAGGAATTTCATCATTAATTTTTTCAAAGTAAATGTTTCACTCTCAGACACAGGTGTTCTTTGCGCACTTAAAATACAAATCCAGTAACTTGTAACTTACATTTCCAAATGGATGAAAAAATATCTAAACTATCTTCTATTCCTATTCTCGTTTGATTCAGTTGCTCAGCTTTATTTTCCTCCAACAACTGGTAATAGTTGGGAAACTATTTCACCTTCAGAATTGAATTGGTGTGAGGATAGCATTGATCAGCTCTATGATTTTCTGGATGATAATAACACCAAGGCATTCATTCTGCTTAAAGATGGGAAAATTGTATTGGAAAAGTACTTTGACGATCATACAGAAAACTCGAACTGGTATTGGGCTTCTGCAGGCAAAGCTCTTTCTTCATTCTTAGTAGGAATAGCACAACAAGAAGGTGCGCTCGATATTACAGATCCCACATCGGAATACTTGGGTGAAGGATGGACTTCTTGCACTAAAGAACAGGAGGATCAAATAACTATTTGGCACCAACTGACCATGACCACCGGATTGGATGATGAGATGGATGATATATTTTGCACCGATCCTCAATGTCTAGTCTATAAAACGGATGCTGGACAAAGATGGGCTTACCACAATGGCCCATATACCCTTCTAGATGAAGTTTTAGAGGCTGCTACGAGTAACTCGCTCAATCCCTATGCCAGAATAAAACTAAGGAATACGACTGGTATGGATGGTGCTTTTATCCCATCGGGCCATAACAATGTATTCTACAGCACAGCCAGAAGCATGGCAAGGTTTGGTCTATTGATATTAAATAAGGGAAACTGGGATGGCACACCCATACTCTCGGACAGCCAGTATTTTGATGAAATGACGCAGACTTCTCAAGAGCTCAACCTAGCCTATGGCTACCTTTGGTGGTTGAACGGAAAAGGATCATTTATGACTCCAAGATCTCAAGCCGTAATAGCAGGTTATATGAACCCCAATGCACCTGAGGACATGTATGCCGCCCTTGGAAAGAATGGACAATTCATCAATGTAGCACCTTCTCAAAACATGGTGTGGATCCGAATGGGGGAAGCTCCTGATGATTCACTAGTGCCGTTTTTATTCAATGATGACATCTGGAAAATGGTCAATGCGCTTAATTGTGAAGAAGATGAGGAGACATTACTGGCTATAGATGACCATAAAGACTTATCAATTACACTGTATCCCAACCCCACTTCTGACTATCTAAACCTAACGCACCCAACCGGTGAAAAACTAGTAGACTATCGTATTCACAACCTTACAGGCCAACTATTACACACAGGAAGGACTTCTAAACAAATACCTTTTGGTCCATTTAAGCCTGGCATCTACACAGTCACTATCAATGTAGGAGATGAGGTGCGCCGATTTAGAATAATCAAAAGGTGATCGGAGCTTCCATCCCCATCGCCTAGATGAATTTAAACCAAATTGAGAATCAGATCAAGTGCAAATTACAGCTACTTGTTACTCAGACATCCTATTTAGAATTTGGGAGCAGGAGCTTCATTCCTCTGCCTTTTCCATTCTGCCTTCATGTCAAAAAACGCCTGTGGAGATATCACTCCTGTAGCCTGTGCCCATTCCTCATACTCCACAATCATTTGATCCGCTCTTGATTGATTATCCTCAATCAAGTTCTTCAATTCACTGGGATCTTCTTTTACATTGAATAGTTGCCACTCTATTTTCCTATTCCATCCATTTTCGTCTATCTCATATTGGTTCGCCACCAATTTCCAATCTCCTTTTCGCATAGCTCTTACCCCTTCATGCTCCCAAAACAAGGCTTCATGACCACTTACATCTTCTCCCGAAAGAACGGATAGAAGTGATTTTCCAGTAGCTGAAGGTATGGGATTACCATTGACTTTTTCCGGATACGTGACTCCAGCTATTTCGAGGCTGGTAGGCAACAAATCCATAATATGTCCGAGGTAGGTTGTATTCATTGATCCTTTTGGAATCGTAGCAGGCCAATGCGCTATGAAGGGAGAAGCTATGCCACCCTCCTGAATCCAACCTTTGTAGTACCTGAATGGTGTATTACTGACATTTGCCCAGTGTGCACCATACCATGGGAAAGATCTCTCAGAGCCCATCTCCCCATCTGTTGGGTAACTCACGTTTCTCATTCGTTCTGGACTTCCGCCATTGTCGGAAACAAAAACAATCAAGGTATTATCCAGCTCTCCTTTAGCTTCCAATGCCTTCACCACTTTTCCAATGCCTTGATCCATTCGGTCAATCACAGCTGCATACAAAGACATTCTGGTGTCCCAAACCTCCTTTTCATCATCGGGAAGCTCTGACCATGCCGGCAAATCTTCTGACCGACCAGATAAAGTAGTTCCCTGATCAATAATTCCGAGCTCTTTCATTCTTTCAAACCTCTGAACTCTCAAGCTGTCCCATCCCATTTGATACGTACCCTTATACTTTGCAATATCCTCAGGTAATGCATGCAGTGGCCAATGAGGTGCTGTATAGGCTAAATACATGAAAAACGGTTTTTCATCATCTTCTTCGATAAATTTCACTGCATAATCAGAGAAAGCATCGGTCATGTAGAAATCCTCATCTTCAGGTCTGAACCGCTCACCATTGTAGGTCATTTGTAGCGAGTCTGAGCCTTTTCTATAGGGCCATAGATTGTAGTAGCTCGTGGCACCATTTACGAAGGTAAAATCCTTTTGAAAGCCCTTGCTTTTTGGCCAGTTTTCTACTTCATCTCCCACATGCCATTTGCCGACATGGTAGGTGTTATATCCAGCTGGAGCTAACACTTCAGCAATCGTAGGAGCATCTTCCCTTATAAAGCCTCTGTAGCCAGGAATTCCAAAATCTTGAGTCATAGACCCTACCCCGGCTAGGTGAGGATATTTTCCCGTGAGCAGTGCTGCCCTAGAGGGACAACATCTCGCAGCGTTGTAAAAACTCGTCATGCGCATTCCATTGGAAGCCAGTTTGTCGAATGCTGGCGTGCTTATCTCACTACCAAAGCAACCCAGATCTGAATATCCCATATCATCAGCGAGTATGAGGATAATGTTGGGTCGAACTTTTGATTCAGTTTCTGCTGTATCGTCCTTTGTTGGCTGACAAGCCACAATCAAAAGTAGTAGGGGTAAAACCTGTTGTATTTTAACTCTTTTCATAATTCTTACTAAATAAATTTATTGATCATCAGGACCTCTTTCTTCCACCCCTACTCTGCTAGCCCATTCTTGATAGGAACCTGTTAGTTTGTCTACAATTTGCGGAAACTCTAAGGCAACATCTATTGTCTCCGTTCTATCATTTTTTAGGTTGAATAACCTCCAATTCTGGTCTTCTCGCAATTTTACCAGCTTCCAATCTCCCGAGCGTAGCGCTCTATTTCCTTCGTATTCCCATACCAAAACCTCCTCATCAGATCTTATAGACTTGGCATTTTCGGTAAGAATGGGAAGCAAGCTCTTCCCTTCTAAAGGATGAATGACATTATCTCCAACTAGCTGAGGATATTCGGCTTTCCCGACATCTACTAATGTGGCCATAATATCCGTGATATGACCTACAGCAGGAGTTAACCCTCCTTGATTCCTGATACTATCACCCCATCGAATAATCATTGGAGTAGCTAATCCACCTTCATAAGTATAGCGCTTGAATTTTCGATAAGGAGTATTGGATGCATTTGCCCATGATGAACCGTAGGAATGATACGAATCTTCTCCTCCCATGCTTCCAGTCAAATCTTCCCTGAAGTTCAACCCCAACGAACCTGAATCATAAGAAGCACCATTATCTGATAAGAACATCACAATGGTATTATCAAGTTGACCTTTTTCGCTAAGCTTGGTAATGATCCGCCCAATTCCTTTATCCATCTCATCGACCATCGCAGCATAAATCGCCATTTTAAGATCCATGGTATCTTTCGCTCCATCTGAAAGCCTTTCCCATTCAGCTGTCTCTTCATCCAAATCCGAAAGCTTGTGATTGGGATCAATCAACCCCAATTTTAGCATATTCTCATAGCGTCTTTCGCGCAGAACTTCCCAACCTTCTTTGTACTTTCCTCTGTACTTTGCAATGGATGAATCTGGAGCATGTAAGGGCCAATGCGGAGCTTGATGAGCTACGTACATGAAGAATGGAAGGTCAGCATGATCTTCAAAGTGATCGTCTAAATAGGCGATTGCTTTATCTGTGTAAGCAGTAGTTGAGTAAAATCCATTATTGATCTGCTCATTAATGATCGTTGTATCTTCGGCAAAAGTCCTGTGTATCTTCTTTCTCTTGCCTTTGGCGATGTTCCAATAGTTCATCGCTCCACTGATCAGCCCATAGTACCTATCAAAACCTCTATCCGTCGGAAAGACGGGGCGGAATTCTC
Organism: Ekhidna sp.; assembly: GCA_013214445.1. GTDB lineage: Bacteria > Bacteroidota > Bacteroidia > Cytophagales > Cyclobacteriaceae > Ekhidna. The sequence continues at coordinate 4,949 of JABSPG010000131.1, forward strand.
CCACATGCCATTTTCCCGTCATGTAGGTACGATAGCCGGCTGGCCTCAATACTTCAGCGAGTGTAACACAGTTACTATTCAAATAACCCTGATAGGGATTTGGAACTTCTGCTGGGCTTCCACTTACCATCCCTCCCATTCCGGTAAGATGTGGACTTAACCCTGTCAATAGAGATGCGCGTGTCGGGCAGCATCGGGCGCCATTATAGAATTGGGTAAATCTTATTCCTTCCTCCGCTAGCTGATCAATGTTCGGTGTACTGATCTCTCCACCGTAGCACCCCAGATCAGAATAACCCATATCGTCAGCCATTATTAGAAGGATGTTGGGGCGAGTTTCCTTAAAATCTTCAACAGCAGGTGACTGGCAGCTTACCAGAGAAATTGCAAAAAATGCGAAATACTGTAGTTGTGCTTGTAACTTCATTCTTTTGCGTCTTTTTGAACCTCCTTTTTGAAATACCAGTCTTTGCAATAGATATCAATCCATTTGTGCATAAGTTGAGATTTATAGACTGTAATGGCGTTGACTACCTCACCGTCAATATTGACTATTTCGTAACGTACCGATGCGTCTGGTAAACTGGTATCGAAGGTCAATCGTCCATAAGAAGGCTTTTTATTGTAGGAAAATAGCGCATCTCGAAATATGTGATGACGGGCAATATTGGTTAATCGTCCACTATTGAATTCGTACAAATCATAGCTCTTTTATCTTTTGATTTTCCATGCTTCAGAACGGTGACGATCTGAGGACAACAGCAACACCCCATCAATTTGCTCCTTTTCAATAAAACCAAAAATCTCGTTTCTTTCATTCAGATAACCTACCCACGTATCCGGGCTTTTTGGTTTGGCAGCTTCGTTCCATGGTACTGGGGAAGCTATTATTTTGAATGTAGCTTCCGAGTTTTTCAATCCTTCCAACAACCATTTTTTTTGTTTTTCTCCCAACATTATAGGTCGTTCTACGTCAGATTCAGTGCGGTAATACCGACCATCTAGCATGAAAATTTCAACATCTGCAATTTTGAATTTATGATAAACACCAGGTTCCTTGTTACCTGTACCGTTAGCAGGATTTATGAAGTTATCCTGAAAATTTTCCCATGACACCAATTTCCAAGTAGGCTCATAAAGCTCAGGGCCACCTCCACTGTCATTTTTTGCAAAATCGTGATCATCCCATATTGCATGATAGGATGAACCAGAAGTGAATTCAGCAAACCCAGGATGACTTTGACGTCTGCTAAAGCAGTACTGATAAACCGGTAATTCGCCTGGGTGATCGATGTAAACATTGTCTCCTAATGTTAAAAACGCTCTTAATTCATCATTGGATAGTGTATTCCACATACGTTCATTCTCTGGTGAAAAACCAGCACACCCTCCAAAACCAAGTGAAAAACTGGCGGCTTTCCCTTCCACTGGAAAGGTGGTAAACATGTATTGTTCCGATAGCTCCACACCATCAATCACTAAACTGTAAGTATACTTGGTATTAGGCGCCAGACCTGAGATGCTAACTGTACCTGTGTATTCGTCTTTCTTTCTTGTCTTGCTCTTTGTGGAAAGTATCTGCTTGCCTTGTGGAGTGGACACTATCACATAAAATGACTTCTCTGATTTCGTTCTAATCCAAAACGATGCATCTGAGGAAGAAACTTTCCCCAATTGTGGCCCATGAATCAAATCTCTAACTAAAGGAGATACATATGAATTCACCGCTGCGTTTTGCAAGACAGGTGAATTCAAATCATAAGGTCCGGCAAAATATCGTTCAGGAGGCAAACCAACCGAGATTGATTTTTTGACATAAAATAGACAACTATCCTGGTTTTGAGCGTGGCACAAGGCCAACCCATACAGAGATTCTTTATCTGCCGGATATTCCTTAAGATATTTTTGAAAAAAAGCCTTTGCCTCTTCTACTTTACCATTTGACAAATCAGAAATAGCGTTTCTGTTTGCTTTCTTGTATTGGGTAAACCAAAGTTCAGTAGGGTTTTGTGCGCCACAAAACAGCCCTGAGAAATAGCAAAATAAGACTATCAAAAATCTTGTCATTCCTTCTTACTTAATTCCCAATTCTTCTAACATCAATAATGGATACAGTACCCCCCAACTTTGATAGCGCTGACCGCCAAATTTTCCCGTCTTCGAATCAAAATTTTCTGGACATCCGCCACCGTTGCGATAATGCTTTAAGAACAGGTTTGTAGATTTTTCAGCATATTCCTTGGCCACCTGATCAAAGCCATACCTTTTCAAGCCTTGATATACCAGATAGTTCGTTGGCGGCCATATGGTACCTCTCCAGTATTGCTGTTCATCATAGGCTTTATCATCTTTGGAGATGGTGGGAATGACATAGTCTCCCCAAAACTCCGACTCATTCGTAAGATGTGATAGTATACGCTTTGCCCGCCCTTCAGGAGCTATTCCTGCAAGTAATACATAGAAGTTAGAGGCCGCCTTTCTGGTGGATAGCTCACCGTTCCAAAATTGGTCATAATAAAAACCCTCTTCCTCATTCCAAAGACGTTCATTTATCAAAGCTTTTGTTTGCTCGTATGATTTAAGGTAGTTCTTGGCTTGTTTCTTCAAACCAAGCTCAGTTGCAATCTTGGCAAGATGCTCTGCATCCCACGCAAACAAGCAGTTAAAATCGAGCGCATTTAGATTCATCGTCCACGTACTATCCACGTAGAGTGCATCATCCCAAAGCGGCAAATCATCCATTCCAGACTCCCATCTTGCTAATTTGATTCCTGGTTGTCCATTATAGGGTTTATCTAGATCAGAACCCCATTCCAGCAAACCGTCCCTGTTTCCATCTCTCCTCGGAAAACCTGTACTGACCTCTGCAGTCCAATAGTTTCGCCAAGCTTCCAATGCGGGATAAACCTTTTCTAAGAATGCTTTGTCTTTGGTTTTTTCATAGATTTTCCAAACGACATAACTACCCACCGGAGGTTGCGAGCGATCTGCAGACCCTGTCAAGCCATCTCTAACATTTGGAATATGGCCTGTCTCTTCATAGGCTGTATTTAATACTGCCAATATCTCTTGCTTAGCCATTTCAGGGCTCTCCAAATTCAATGAAAGTGCATTGAAGAATGAATCCCACTCATGCATGGTCCAAAGGTTGGTAACCCAGGTCCTGCCTGAGGGCACATAGAGGTAGTCTTTTTCGGAATTGTAAGTGATCATCCAGTTGATATTGTTTGTCACTGCCTCATACACTTCCAAGTTGTCCTTGGCGATCTCCTTTCCGCTTTCGATTAGCAGCGTCTTCTTTTCTTCGAGCAAATCATCAACTCCAGAAAGAGCAGGTATTTTTTCTTGATTACTTAGCGCAAACCTTACAACCGAAGTATTCTGAAAAATCAAACTTAATGAGGCGTCTTCTTTCTTGATTTTCCCATCCTTCAATTGATTCTCTACATATCGAGACTTATTCATGAATTGTAGCGGCAGAACATGACTCGCTTCTACATCTGTAGTTAGGGTAAATTCCGATCCTTTGGCAAACACCTTTTTTCCTTCCACTTCATAAACAGTTTCATAAAGCCAAGGAGCATAAAACTCCAGCCATACCCCCAAGTTCTTACCCTTTGGATCAGCACATTCCAGTTTGCCAACTACGGTATTGTCATCTATCCTGCTCCATGAAAGTGTCGCTTCAATTCCTTTCATCTTCCAGGATAATTCAGCGTAGCTTCCATCTGCTGCTTTAGCACCTACATCCGAAACTGCTTACTGAAAATCCCAGCCTCCATTTTCGATATACCTCAGACCTTTCCCAACTTCAATAAAGTGATTGAAACGAACGGCAAATGCCTTATCATTGGATTCGACTGCCACCAACCCGTTCCAATGTTCGGCATCCAGTGCATCTATGTATGGATGAGAGGTTTGAATAAACCCCTGAAAATAAAGTATGAAAAGCGCTAGCGTAGTAATTTCCTTGATCATCTGTTTCAACTATCTTTTTATAGCTATGGGGGAGACTCCAGTTTTGCTCATTTTGACCTCTTTAATTGTGCCATCTTCATTGTATTCCAGGTATTCTACACAGACACGTCTCTCGTAAGGACTAGGTCCTTCGACATGATAAAACAAGTACCAGCGTCCTTCAATCTCTATGATGGAGTGGTGTGAATTTCTGGGGTCATTGTCAAAAAAAGGTCCATGATTGGTAAAGGGAACGTAGGGAGTTTTGGATGTGGAATGGACCAACAGCTGCTTTACTTTACCATCTCTCTTGATTGCTGTAGGATAGGTGAAGTAATACAAATCCTTTCGTTTATGAACCCAAACCCCTTCATCAAACCCTTCAAATTCTAACTTCCTAATTTCACCATCA
>JABSPG010000132.1 GCA_013214445.1 Ekhidna sp.
CTCGACCTATTCCTGGGTTATAGCCATTGGGCCCATTTTCCCAAGAATAGGGTCCTAACGCTTCCCAAGTGTTTGTACTGGCAGAAGATCTGAATTTTGCCATTCTTTCATCTTCTTGTTTTTTGATTTCAAAAGCTCTAGCTATGTTGGTGATTTTACCATCTATAACTCTTGGAGCGTTCTTATATTCCCATCGCTTAAATTGTTTATAGCCATTGCCTCTTTTTAGAATTTTTCCATCCCACTCTTCATAAAACGCATCTTGAATCTCTTGAAAATCTCTCTCTCCTTGCATGAGGAGTTCTTGCCACTTTTGGCCGTACGAAGCTGAAGAAAATGAAATTAGAATTAATGCTGCTAGATGCTTTTTCATTGCACTTTATTATTGAGAGATTTATATCTAGATAAATGCCATTTGGCAAGTAATTTTAAGAAATCTAAGTGAAATCTATTTATCCTTTCGTTAATCGGTCAAAATGGTGCCTAATCATTTGTTTTTTTCTCCTAAATGGGTGCAAGTCAAGTGAGACCTTCTGGGGTTCTGAAAGTGTTACCGTCCAGCAATTGAAAACTTCTTACAGAAATGAAGTAAAGTTTGTATTACTAAATCAGTCAGAGGAAGTAGTTCAAATCGAATCAAGCGAGCGGTTTTATATTGAAAAAATGATAGGCGAACAATGGATTCGAATCCCGCACATTCCCTGTAAGTGCGGTACCCCCTGCAGACCTCCAGCTACATTGCAACTGTTCCCTAATGAGCATAGGGAAATCAGTTGGGATCTGATTTCAAGGAAATGTGGGAATGAGGCAGGATTACGTCCCGCTGTACAAACATTAGAAGAGAGAGTCTCTTCGGGTCAATATCGGATGGTTTTCACAATTAATAGGCAGAAAGAAGGAATGCGCCTTGCCCCAGAGAGTCTGACGGTAAATTTTGACATCAAGAATTAATTGTTGACAATCACAAAATCATAGTCATTGACATCCCAATCAATGACAAGACCTCTGCCAACTCCTTTAGCAACTTTGTCGCCATATAAGTGGTGAACAAGGTACAGTGCAACATCGTAGGATTTGGCTCCTCCTGCGGAGGTTAGTAAGTTATTGTGATGAACGAAGGAAACATCTCTATGTACCGTCAAGTCTGGGAAGGTCTTTTGATAACGATCTATATCTGAAGGGAACGTTGTGGACTCTCTATTTTCTACTAACCCTGCTTTCGCCAATACAAACGCTCCATCACAAAGTGAGATAACATACTTTGCTTTGCTTCCAATTTTGTTAACCCAATTTATCAATACTTCATTCGCCAGATCAGTATCCATGTTATGCTCAGCACTTGGGACGACTAGGATATCAATTTCTGGGAGATTAGGGCTATCAAACGAATAGTGCGGCAGCAGCTTGAGACCTTCAAATGAGGTGACTGTATCCATAGTTTCGTTTACCGTGAACACATTAATACCTCCTTCAGTATGGAAAATAGTATGCTGAAAGATATCATAAGGGGCCATCAATTCTGAATTGAATACCCCGTCGATCATCAAAAATGCTGCATTAAAGGCCTTCCCCTCTGCAACTGGATCTATGACTATGCTCTCAGTTTTATTCTCTGATTTTAAGGAACATCCAAATAGCAAAGTGAGAACCAGTAAGAGAAACGGCTGCTTCATTACAGATTAAATGCCTCTTTGACTTGATCTACATAGTCAAGTTTTTCCCAAGTGAAGGTCTCAACCACTTTTTTGATTTCTTCTCCTCCATTTCCGAGAAATGACACTTGCTTCACCTCAGGAGTTCTACCCATATGTCCATATGCAGCAGATTCAGAGTAGATAGGCTCCTTTAGTTTTAGTCTCTTAATAATGTATGCCGGACGCATATCGAAGATTTTTTCAACGATTTTAGCAATCTCACCGTCGGTCATTTCAACATTAGCTGTACCGTAAGTATTGATGTAAATACCCATTGGTTCAGCTACTCCGATCGCATAGGAAACTTGGACTAGAATTTCCTTCGCAACACCAGCAGCCACCAGATTCTTTGCAATGTGTCTGGTAGCGTATGCAGCCGAACGATCGACTTTTGATGGATCTTTTCCGGAAAATGCTCCACCGCCATGGGCTCCTTTGCCTCCGTAAGTATCTACAATAATTTTTCTTCCTGTTAGACCAGCGTCACCGTGGGGTCCGCCGATCACAAACTTGCCAGTAGGATTAATATGATAGTTGATCTGATCATTAAAAAGCGCTTGATTGTGCGCACTCAGTTTGCTCTTTACTCTGGGAATAAGGATATTGATGACATCCTCCTTGATTTTTTTGAGCATACTATCCTCACTATCAAAATCATCATGTTGCGTAGAGACCACAATCGCATCAATTCGTACAGGCTGATTGTTGTCATCGTACTCGATAGTGACTTGAGACTTAGCATCAGGTCGCAGGTAAGGCATTTCTTTCGCTTCCTTGCGGATATCAGAAAGCTCCATCAGAATTCTATGGGATAAATTAAGCGCCAGAGGCATATAATTCTCTGTCTCTTTGGTAGCGTAACCAAACATCATGCCTTGATCACCAGCGCCTTGTTCATCTTCGGTAGCTCTGTCTACTCCTTGGTTTATGTCAGGCGACTGTTCATGGATGGCAGAAATTACCCCACAGGAATTGCCATCGAACATATATTCACCTTTTGTGTAGCCAATTCTGTTGATGACATCTCTTGCGATGTTCTGCACATCGATGTAGGCTTTTGTCTTGACCTCTCCAGCTAGTGCTACGAGACCGGTTGTCACCATCGTTTCACACGCCACCTTACTGTCAGGATCAAACGCGAGGAAGTGATCAACCAAAGCATCAGAGATTTGATCTGCAATTTTGTCCGGATGTCCCTCGCTAACGGACTCTGAAGTAAATAGATATGACATGTATATTGAAGTTTAATTGGTCGGCAAATTTAGAAGATTAGATTAATTCTCTTAGGGGAATTGACCAAAACTGAATATTGCTGGAATTTTATGTATTTGTATGTCTGTTTTCTGCCATTTGGAAATAGGCTGGGTTAAGATCTTCTCTTCGTTTCCAGTAATATTTGCTGCTATGCTCAAGAGGGTGTCTGGCCTGCAAGTCTTTAAGATGTCTTTTATCAATTGTTGATTTCGATAGGGAGTTTCCATAAACAGCTGTGTATATCCAGTCTGACTTAGCTTCTCAAGTTCTCGTATCTTTTGCTGTCTGGGTGATTTGTCAATTGGTAGATAACCATGAAATGTGAACTTTTGTCCGTTGAATCCAGAGGCAATGAGGGCCATTTGAATCGAAGAAGCGCCAGGCATTGGTACTACCTTGATATGCGTTTGATGTGCAAAACTCACCGCCAAATTTCCTGGATCTGCAAGGCATGGCAATCCAGCTTCTGAAATGACCGCCATATCTTCTCCATTTCGCGCAGGTTCGAAAAGCGGATACATTTGATCCCAGTTGGACTTTTTGTCTAAGGTGTAAAACTCCAGATCTTCGATGGTTATACCTGCTTTTAGGCTACTAATGAATCTTCTGGCAGTACGGATGTTTTCAACAAAATAGTGCTTAGTATTCTTTAGTATCTCCGTTACAGAAGGTGATAGAAATGAAGCATCATTGTCAGAGGACAAGTAGGTCGGAATAAGGTATAGCTTCCCTTGTTTCATGATGCTAAGAATTGTAAAACTTCTTCTCCAAGTTCTTTGGGTCTTTCGGCATGTACCCAATGGCCAGCACCTTCTACCATCTTGATTTTGGCCGCAGGAAAAAGAGATTTAATTAAAGAATGGTCTTCGGACTTGATGTAATCTGATTTACTCCCTCCTAAGAATAAGACACTTCCATGATAGTTTACCTCAGAATCCATTCCTGCACCTACACTTTCTATGGCACCCTCGATAGCTCTTAAATTTAACTTCCATTGAAAGGTACCGTCTTTCTTCCTATCTAGATTTTTGAGAATAAACTGACGCACACCCAAATTTGAAATGACCTGTGACATTTGGTCGTCTGCTTCTTTTCTACTTTTTAGGGTAGCTAAGTCGACCGCATGAAACCCTTCAAAGATCATCTGATGGTGAGGTGGATAGTGTTTCGGTGCAATGTCAACCACTATCAGTTTTGAAACATAATCAGGATATTTTGCGGAGAGGTGCATTGCAACCTTACCACCCATCGAATGACCAAGTATGTGTGCTTCGGAGATATCTTCGTCTTTCATTAGCTCTATGATATCCTCAACCATTAACTGGTAATTGAATTCATCACTATGAGGAGAGTTCCCATGGTTCCTCATATCTACTAAGTATACCTTATAGTTTTCGGCAAAGACTTTACCTAGTGTTTGCCAATTATCCGAGGAACCGAAGACACCATGCATAATGATCAATGGGTGCCCTTCTCCAAGTACACGAAAATTCAACTTCATAAATATGGACTTTATAAGATCTCAGTAGTAAGGAATAAAATGGCAGATTTGTTCACTTCATCACCTGTAAACTGAATGGTAATCAAAGATACATGTTACCTTCACGCCCTTCATGAATTCGATTAGCAGCTTTTTATCAGAAGCAACAAATTTCATTTGGGGTCCGCCCCTGCTGGTTTTATTGCTTGGTGGTGGGTTCTTCCTACTTGTATATTCTAGGTTTCTTCCTTTCAGATATTTAAGGCATGCCATAAATGTGCTGCGTGGCAAATACGATGATCCGAATGACCCAGGTGATATCAGTCATTTTCAGGCTTTATCCGGGGCACTTGCAGCTACCATAGGGATGGGAAATATCAGCGGAGTAGCGCTGGCAATAGCTGCAGGAGGTCCAGGTGCCATGTTTTGGATGTGGGTTAGTGCTTTCTTAGGTATGGCAACAAAATACTTTACCTGTACTTTGGCGGTGCAATTCCGGGGAAAAGATTCGAGAGGAGAAATACAGGGAGGGCCTATGTATGTGATTAGAGAGGCACTGGGAAAAAAGTGGATGCCTCTGGCAGTATTCTTCTGTGTTGCTGGCTTCTTCGGTGCAACTCCTGTTTTTCAGACCAATCAAATGGTAGCAGTCTTCAAGAATGTAATCTTACTGCCGGCAGGAGTTGAAGATTCTTTTGTGGTAAACCTTTCCATCGGGATAGTCATAGCTTCTTTGGTAGCGACGGTCATTTTAGGTGGAATTAAGCGTATTGGGAATGTTGCTTCCAAACTGGTTCCATTTATGGTTGTGCTTTTTGTGTTGAGTGTACTCCTAATTATGCTAGGCAATCTTGGTGAGGTGGTACCTTCATTTTTGTTTATTCTAGAAGATGCATTTAGTGCTAAGGCAGTTTTAGGGGGCGCTGTTGGAGCCATTATAGTAGAAGGGGCAAAGCGAGCTGCATTTTCAAATGAGGCAGGTATCGGAATGGCTCCAATGATGCACGGTGCTGCGAAAACCAAAGAGCCTGTGCGTGAAGGGCTTGTCGCTATGCTTGGTCCTGCCATTGATACGATCATTGTGTGTACCATGACCGGCCTTTGTATCCTCATCACGGGCGTTTGGAACAGCGGCGAGTCGGATGGGATTGTGATGACAGCAAAAGCTTTTGAGGTAGGGTTGCCTTTGTTCGGTCCATACGTATTAATGCTTTGTGTAATGGTTTTTGCGATCACCACAATTTTCGGCTTGGCCTATTATGGACAAAAGTGTTTGTCCTTTTTGATTGGTGCCAAGTATGGAAAGTACTTTTACTACTGGTACATCATGCTAGTCATTGTGGGCTCAGTAGCATCGCTGACAGATGTGGTTAATCTTGTTTTTGTGGCTTATGGCCTGATGTCGGTCCCGACCATGATATCTACTGTAATTCTGGCACCTAAAGTGATGCAAGCAACCAAGACATACTTTGAGGAGGTTTATAAACCATAAACTATTTGGAATACTGGCTTTAAGATGCGATATCTTTGCGGCCAATATCATTTAGCAGAAAATGAGAATCGTAATTGCAGGGGCAGGAGAGATGGGTTTCCATCTTGCTAAGCTTTTAACGGCAGAAGAGCAGGATATAGTAATCATAGATTCAGAGGCCAGTGTGCTGGAATACGTCTCACAGCATTTAGACGTAAATACCGTTAAGGGCAGCTCTACTTCCCCAAGAACGCTGAAAGAATCCAACATTGGTAAAGCAGACCTACTGATTGCGGTGACATCCAATCAAGAAACAAACATTACCACCTGTATTCTGGGCAAAAGCCTTGGAGCAAAACGAACAATCGCTCGAATTTCTAACATTGAGTTACTCCATTCCAGAGATGAGCTAAACCTGAGCAATGTCGGAATTGATGAAATTATTTCTCCTGCTTCTTTGGCGGCTCGAGAGATAAAGCGATTGCTCAAGCAATCTGCTCTAACGGATACCTTTGAATTTGAAAAGGGAAGGCTGTCACTTGTAGGAATTACGGTAGATGAGGAGTCAGAACTTTATGGGAAGACACTAACTGAAACAGCGTACTTGAATCCCGATCACAACTTTACCACAGTAGCCATTCTTCGGGACCACAAGACCATCATCCCGTATGGGGAAAACAAATTTCAGAATGGGGATCATGCATACTTTGTAGCTCAGCCTGATGGTATTGATAGGGTTACTGCTTTAGCAGGAAAGGAAAGCATCGCGATCAAGAACATCATGATCCTGGGTGCTAGTAAAGTGGGCATCAACACGGCTAAGCTTCTAAGCAAGAAGTACAACATCAAGATCATCGAGTCAGACAAGGAAAAGTGTCTTCATCTCGTGGATGAACTACCAGACACGATGATTATCAATGGTGATGGACGAGACATCAACCTGCTGAAGGAGGAGAGTATTGATCGGATGGATGCATTCGTTGCATTGACGGCAAATTCCGAGACCAATATTATGGCCTCTTTGTTAGCAAAAAATCAAGGAGTGGGCAAAACCATTGCTTTGGTGGAAAATGTAGATTACATTCATCTATCTCAAAGTATTGGAATTGATACCCTGATAAACAAGAAACTGATTGCGGCAAGCTTTATTTTCAGATACATCAGGAAAGGAGAGGTTTTAGATATAGCTGGAATCCATGGAGTGGATGCAGAGATTCTTGAATTTGAGATTAGTGAGAAATCGAGAATCATGGAGAGGCAGTTAAAGGATCTGGATTTCCCTAGAACAGCTATTGTTGGAGGTGTAATTAGAGAGGGAAAAGGTATAGCGGTTCGTGGCAACTTTGAATTTCGTCCAAAGGATAGGGTAGTTGTCCTGTCCAAACCAGAATGCATTAAAAAAGTGGAGAGTTTCTTCAAGTAGCAAATGCACTTTAACTACAAGGTAATCTTCAAGGTCATTGGGATACTGCTCCTTATTAATGGAGCCTTTATGCTGCTTTGTTTGCCCTTTAGTTTCTACTATGGTGAAGGGGATCATGTGGCATTGTCTTTATCTGCTGCTATCACTATGGGTGTTGGCGGCCTCCTGTTCTTTTTCACTAGAAACCTTGAAAGCAATGACCTTAGAAAGAAAGATGGATATCTTATTGTCACCATGGGATGGCTGTCCATGTCATTCTTCGGGACACTCCCTTATATCTTAAGTGGGGCTATTCCGGATATTACCAATGCCTTTTTCGAAACGCTTTCAGGCTTTTCAACAACAGGAGCCACAGTACTTGCTGATATTGAGTCTGTCGAAAAAGGAATCTTGTTTTGGAGGAGCCTCACTCAGTGGATAGGAGGTATGGGAATCATTGTATTAACCGTAGCTATTCTTCCACTCTTGGGAATTGGAGGTATGCAGTTGTTTGTAGCAGAGGCACCAGGAATATCCCCAGATAAGCTTTCACCAAGAATCAAGGAAACTGCCAAGCGGCTTTGGATTATTTATTGTGGGCTCACCTTATCAGAGATGGTGCTCTTGTGGTTAGGTGGAATGACGTTTTATGATGCTATAAACCACAGTTTGACCACCATGGCGACAGGTGGTTTTTCTACTAAGAATGCCAGTATTGCACATTATTCAGACCCATTTATTCAGTATGTGATTATTGCATTTATGTTTCTGGCTGGGACAAATTTTACCATGACATACTTCGGCCTGCATGGTGACTTTAAGAAGGTCCTTCGCAATGAAGAATTTAGATTTTATCTAATATTCTGTGTGGTTACTTCATTGCTTGTTGGTCTCATTATTTACAATCTGGGACATGATACTTTTGAGAAGTCCATACGAGATGCACTGTTTCAGATTGTATCTGTAGTTACCACAACAGGCTATGTCACTCATGATTACACTGCATGGACCTCCTTTCTAACCGTACTTTTCTTTTTGCTCATGTTTGCTGGGGGGTCGGCTGGTTCTACAGCCGGAGGTGTCAAACTTGTGAGACACATCCTTCTAATCAAAAATAGTCTGTTGGAGTTAAAGCGAATCCTTCACCCTTCTGCGATTATTCCTGTACGGTTTAATGGTAAGTCAGTGAGCAGGGACATTACATTTAACGTGCTGGCATTCATCATGATTTACATTTTGATCGTTTGCCTGGGAGCCATTGCCGTTTCGTCTTTTGGAATAGACTTCAACACGTCGCTTGGAGCTATTGCTACGACCCTTGGGAATATTGGCCCAGGTATTGGAGATGTTGGTCCTGTTGACAACTTTGCGCACCTACCCATGGGTGTAAAATGGATTCTTTCTTTTATGATGTTGCTAGGCAGGCTCGAACTTTTCACGGTTCTTATCTTGTTTACCCCATATTTCTGGCGAAAAGTCTAAGGCCTTTCGGTGGTTTAGAACATCTTTGGACTCTTTCATGAATAGATGATTAAATGAATACGCTTAGCTACATTATTTGGACGGTCGATCCATCTATTTTTACCATTCCCTTCACTGATTATGCCCCACGGTGGTACGGAGTATTGTTTGCTGCAGGATTTCTAATCTCGCAACAGATCTTCTTCAAGATATTTAAAGATGAAGGACGTCCGGAAAAGGATGTAGAGCGAATAACTGGCTATATGATCGTGGCTACCATTTTGGGCGCTAGAATTGGACACTGCCTATTCTATGCACCGGACTACTATTTGTCAAATCCCTTGGAAATTCTGATGATCTGGAAGGGAGGACTTGCCAGTCATGGTGGAGCGTTAGGAATCTTACTGGCCATTTATCTTTTCTGCAAGAAGTATAATTACAAGTATCTGTGGATTTTGGATCGTATTGTCATCGTAGTAGCACTGACTGGGG
>JABSPG010000133.1 GCA_013214445.1 Ekhidna sp.
GATCCACCTCAACTGGCTTATTCAATACAAAAAAGTTCAGAATTCGCTTCAAGCTAGGATAGCTGAGATAGATGCAAGCAAAGAGCAATTGAAAGGAAAAGATTTTTACAGGAATGTCATAGCTCACATTGAGTAAAAACACATTGGCGAATACCCCAATACCTAGTAGTGAATCTAGAAGTATGGTTCTTCTGTACAACAGAAATACAGCTACCAAAACTTCCATTAAGCCGCTAAAGAATTCGTAACCTTTCGAATATCCTATGAAATTCCAAGAAAAGCGCATCCCACTAAAGTGGCCTAGATCCGTAGCATAGTAGCTATTGGAGGGGGAGGGCATCTGTAATCCAAAGAGCTTAATGATCCCATACACACAAGCTATCAATATGACGTAGTGTCTGATTACATTTCGAATGATGAGACTGGTGATTTGATAATGTTCTCTCTTTCGGTCAATCGCACTCCATATAGCAGCACCAATTGCAGACAGGAAGAATTGTGCGTAAAGTGTAGCCCATCCCATAGAGGTATCCCCACTGCCTCTTGTCGGAACCAGTTCTTCTTTTACTTGATAGATGTAAGAATTGAAGAAATGTGTGTATGCCTCTGTAAATGAAGTGTCAAAATCACTTAAAAAAGAAAACCAAGAAAAGGTGCCAAACCAAGACCAAATGGTGGTGGTAAGAAAGAAGTAGATAAAGAAAAACCGAAATGAAATTCGTCGATAGGGTGACCAGGATCTATTTGAATGTAGTTCGTTCATTGAGAGTAGGTTGTATTATCGAGTAAAATAGGATGTGTGCGTCAGCGAAAGAAAAGATTTGTTATGAATGGTTTATTTGAAATAACCAGAAAGCACGATAGTATTTGGAATTCAATAATAATCCTGATTGTGTGTATCCAAAAATTTACCATTTCTGACAATCATGGATTGTTCTGTATTCGCATTTGTTCACTATTCAAGTGATCGTCTGCGTCGACTAAACTTATCTTAAAGTCTTCTTCTGGTAATTATGATTATTGGGCAAATTTTTCTAGCCATATGGATGAGCAAGACACCTATTGTAGTTGTGCTAATTCAAAAAGATGAGATAAAAAACCTCACTGTCATAGAGTGAGGCTTAATAATTGATAGGACTAGATTTCTAGTCTTTCTAGTGAGCTAAGCTTTCTTAAAGGCAACCTTGTCTTCTTTCAACCATTGCATGGATGCATAGGTGAATAAAAATCCTGATGCAATTGCTTCGATGAAAATTACCATCGCTGCAGCAAACGGATTTAGGAAATCTTTCTGAGGATTGTTTGCTACAATAGCGGCTAGAAAAACGGGATCCAAAGACACATATATCGCAGTAAATAGAGCAAAAGAAATTGCAACAATTATACCAGTAAAAAAACCAACTGCCATCCCCGACAAGTATCCAAAATTCTCACTAAAGTCTCCATTCCTAAAGGATTTGATAGTAAAGAAAATTCCAGAAAACATGATAAGTGCGTTCAACGCTCGTAGTTCAGTAATTTCCGCTAGGCCTAAAACCCGCATAAATAGAAAATAGATAATCAATGCTGTAGTCGTCAAGACTCCCCCCTTCACTACATGTTTATTTAAGTCATTCATGTTGATATAAATGGATAAGTCCGTTAAATGTTTGGTAGATCCATGTTTTAACTTGTGTTATTTGGATCAAATTTCCTTTTCTTAAAATCTTATATTGGATCAATTACCTCTTTGTTGCATTCGCATTTGTTCACTGTTCCAGTGATCGTCTGCATCGACTAAACCTCTCTTAAGATCTTCTTCTAGTAATTTTTCCTGCTGTGCAATTTCTTCTCTAGCCTTGAAGTTGATCAAGACACCTATTTTTATCCAGTTGTGCTAATTCAAAAAAGATGAGATATAAGAAGCCCCACTTGCTTAAGGTGGGGCTTAATGACTGATTGACCCTTGATCAATCTGCCTTAGTTATTTTTATTGAATGTTCACCTATTCTCATGATGTATACGCCCGTTGGTTGATTTACTAGATCAATTGGGTTGGTATTGTACGTACCTTTTAGAATCACCCTGCCACTTAAAGTAGAAACAGTGTATCTAGTCCCTTTTTTTACACTTATATCTATGTAAACGAACCTTTGAGTTGGATTTGGATAGTACTTAAGGGATGTATCCTTTGAAACAGTAAGTGGGTTACCTTCATCTACATTGACTTCAAATTCATCTGATGCCGCTCCTCCATTACCATCATCAGCTGTTACCGTGATGGTCGCCGAGCCAACTCCAATTTCCGTGATAGTAAGTGTATTCCCAGCTGCAGCAACTGTTACGACAGCTTCAACGGAGGAGGTAACGGCATATGATAGTTCATCACCATCCGGATCTGAGAAAGTAGTGGAAAGATCAACTGTTGCTGAAACAAACCCTTCTTCGAAAGATTGATTCCCGACAGGGTTGCTTACTGTTGGAGCATTATTAACATTATTCACTGTGACTGCAAATTCATCAAAGGCAGTTCCTTCATTTCCGTCATTGGCTCTCACTGTTATGGTAGACGAACCGGTACCGACCTCCGTAATCGTCAGTGTTTTATCAGCTTCTGATACTGTCACCACAGACTCATCAGAAGAGTTAACAACATAACTTAATTCATCTCCGTCTTCATCAAAGAAAACAGTAGTCAGATCGATCACCTCATTACCAAAATCTTCATCAAAAATCAGGTCGGGTAGAGGGTTTGCAACGATAGGAGCATCATTCACATTATTCACTGTGATTGCAAATTCATCAGTAGCAGTTCCTCCATTTCCGTCATCAGCTGTTACCGTGACGGTCGCCGAGCCAACTCCAATTTCTGTTATAGTAAGTATTTTATCAGCTTCGAAAACTGTGACGACTGACTCATCGGATGAGCCAACAGTAAAGGTTAGCTCGTCACCATCGTCATCAACGAATACAGTAGCAAAGGGTTCTTCCAGATCAATGGTTGCAGTACCAAAACCTTCTTCAAAAGTTTGATCTTCAATTGCTGTTTCAACTACAGGGATATCGTTTACGTCCAATAGATTAATCTTTAACAAGCTATTTGCAAATCCTTCTCTTCCATCCTCTATACGTAGATCGTATTCAATAAATCCGGATCTAAAGGATTCAAAGTCAAACCAAGTTGAGTCGGATATACTTAATATCCCGGTTTCCGATAAATCCAAAGCAAAATCACCATCACCCTGCACGTCGTAAATTAAGGCATCCCCATCTTCATCTGTAGCTTGGATTTCCCCTATGATCGTCCCATTCGGACTATTTTCCTCAATGGTAAACTCTTGGTCTTCAACCACTGGAAAATCATTAATATCTAGAATATTGATAGTGATCTTCGCAGAATCAGCTAGTAATCCATCTGAAACCCTCACCTCAAATTCAAAGAAAGTAGTATCCTCAAAATTAAGAATGTCTTCATTCAGCACAGACAGTAATCCGAACTCAGACAAAGTGAATACTTCATCTATGCCATCGGTAATGAAGTCATAAACTAGGTTGTCGCCATCCTGATCATCAGCCAAGAGCTGACCTATTTCGAATCCTGCTTGCTGATTCTCCTCCAGGTCAAATGCTTGATCTGCGATGGCTGGAGGGTCGTTGACTTTATTCACTGTGATTGCAAATTCATCAGTAGCAGTTCCTCCATTTCCGTCATCAGCTGTTAGCGTGACGGTCGCCGAGCCAACTCCAATTTCTGTTATAGTAAGTATTTTATCAGCTTCGGAAACTGTGACGACTGACTCATCGGATGAGCTAACAGTAAAGGTTAGCTCGTCACCATCGTCATCGACGAATACGGTAGCAAAGGGTTCTTCCAGATCAATGGTTGCAGTGCCGAAACCTTCTTCAAAAGTTTGATCTTCGATTGCTGTTTCAACTGCAGGAATATCGTTTACGTCCAATAGATTAATCCTTAACAAGCTATTTGCAAATCCTTCTCTTCCATCCTCTATGCGTAGATCGTATTCAATAAATCCGGATCCGAAGGATTCAAAGTCAAACCAAGTTGAGTCGGATATACTTAATACACCGGTTTCCGATACATCCAAGGCAAAATCACCATCACCTTGCACGTCGTAGATTAAGGCATCCCCATCTTCATCTGTAGCTTGGATTTCCCCAATGATCGTCCCATTCGGACTATTTTCCTCAATGGTAAACTCTTGGTCTTCAACCATTGGAAAATCATTAATATCTAGAATATTGATGGTGATCTCAGCAGAATCAGCTAGTAATCCATCTGAAACGCTTACCTCAAATTCAAAGAAAGTAGTATCCTCAAAATTAAGAATGTCTTCATTCAGCACAGACAGTAATCCGGACTCAGACAAAGTGAATACTTCATCTATGCCATCGGCAATCAAGTCATAAACTAGGTTGTCGCCATCCTGATCATCAGCCAAGAGCTGACCTATTTCGAATCCTGCTTGCTGATTCTCCTCCAAGTCAAATGCTTGATCTGCGATGGTGGGAGGGTCGTTGACATCCAACAAATCAATAGTAATATTGCCTGAAGTGGTTGCACCGACCGGGTCGCTTACTTGAACTTCTAGTAAGATACTACGCGTTTTTTCAAAATCTAGAAGGGTGGAGTCCGCTACTGAAAGCACTCCGTCTGACGATATGGCAAAAATGTCTTCATCATTTCCTACAGTAATAGAAAAAGTTAATTCGTCCCCATCCTCATCAATAGCTTCAACTTGTCCAATGAATGTACTATTTGGACTGTTTTCTTCAATTGAGAAATTTTGATTTGCAATGATTGGATCATCGTTCACATCAAGCACGTCAATGGTCACCATGGCTGAGTCTAACTCTTTACTATCTGACACTTTTACCTGAAACTGAATTGAAGTGGTGTCTTCAAAATTGAAGAATGCAGAATCCAGGATGCTTATAAAACCCTCTGAAGAAAGCATAATTACCTCCTCAATTCCTTCCGTACCCAGGGAAAATGTTAAAGGGTCATCATCTTCATCACTTGCTAATAGTTGACCAATATCGAACCCAGAGGCACTGTTTTCATTTACGGTAAATGACTGATCTTCCATCTCAGGTTTGAAGTTTGAATTGAACGTGAAGCTCTCGGTTGTTAGAAGGCTTTTGGCCCCACTTGCGTCTATGGCTCTGACTACCAACGTATAGTCCTGCCCATCTTCCAAAAAGGAGATATCTAGTGGTGCAATTAACTCAAGGTTCTTTCCCGGATTTGGCACCTCATATTCAAAAAGACTTGAAGTGCCTTCTGAGCCTACATAATAGTACTCTAACCCAACAATATCCGCATTTCTCCCAAAACCACGCTCCACGAGGAACCCTGCTTTTTGAAGCATACTCCAGGAGCCATTGGCACTTTTCGCCCTTACAAAGAGCTGATGAAAGCCCGTATTTTCCATGCTTAGATCAACATTGAAGGCGATATCCTCTTCACCTGGCGTGAACGGAACGCTCATCGCATTTCCAAAACCAGGGTCATCGTCCACAAAATATTCAAGGAGCAGAATTTCGTTGGATTCCGCTACAAGATTGATAAAGCTAGTTACCTGAGTAGCCCCCCAATACCCATCCGCATTTCTTGCCCTTGTGTACAACTGGTGAAACCCTGTAGAGACACTTGACAGATCAGCAGTAAAGGAGTTTGTAATATCCATCCCTTCTGTGAAACTGATCGCCGTTCCGTTTCCAAAGCCCGGGTCTGTATCAATGAAGTATTCTGCACTTGCTACTGCCGAAACAGCCGGAGGTTCAAAATCTGGTGATGATGACACTGTGACAGTTATGCTTGCTTCATTGTCATTTTCATTGGTTTCCGAAAATTCATTGTCAGGGTCGATGATAATTCTTAATTCATGAGTACCTTCTGGAAGTACCATAGGTAAATCCATGTCCCAGCCCCAGTTAGGAGAAGGGCTTACTCCTGTAAAGAACCTAGTACGGTACTCATTTCCGTTTACTTGAATCTCAATATCAATTCCGTCCGTTACTGAGGAAAACGTATGTTGAAGAGCGTATGAGAAATAAAGTTGATAGCCTTCTTGCAAATCTGAACCTATAGTATAGTTTTCTTCAACACTATTGATTACCAAGGGGCCGTCCCAATTTGGAGGAGTGAATGGATATATGTTTTGTGAGTGTGCCTGAAACAATGCAATCATCGTTATACAGGCGGAAAGCAATTTTCTCATCTGAAAATCCTTTTTTAGTTAGAGCTCCGCACCTTGATCGTCACAGGGAGGCCTGTATCCTGATTGCCAAAGCCCGAGGCATCTATTTCATAAATGATAGGAAGGGGCGGTACACCGCTGAGGATATACGGACTGGATCCGCCAAAAGGCCCTGGATCAGTGCCGTCACGGCCTGAACCCTTGAATGCCGAATCATCCGCAAGCTCCCATTGCTGGTCGAAGCTTCTGCCCGTGCGGTCACCAAATACTTCTGTCCCTGATGAAAAGCCTTGATTATTATTTTCAGTACCTAGTACTGCATTGAAAAATAAGTTATGCTCTTTAGTCCCTGCCACAACACTTACGTTGGATTGATTTATAGGGAACCAAATGTTATTTCTAAATATCCCTGCAGTGATTGCAATGTCACCCAAAAAGAGATTGTTTTTCACTGATGCAAATGTTTTTGGGCTTGAGGTAGATGTTGAAATATCAAGATCTGAAGCAACAATGTTATTTTCAAAAACTATCGCTTGAAATAAGTCTGAGGATTGATCAGTGTCTATGGGATCTCTATCAAAATAGTTTTGCACTATGATAGCACCGTTTATAGTAGAATTCATATCTATTGATCGAGTATGAAAACATCTCATTATTGTGATATTATCAACGCCGTTAATAAGTACAGCATCTGAAGATTGATCATCATCAAATACAAAACCACTAAATACAGAACCCCGTGCTCCTGTAGTAAACTCTGCTGAATTGTTAATAACTGCATACAAAGTATTGACACCCGTTCTTGGGTTTTCAGCTAACCTAAAACCTGGACCAATGATATAGAGTAACCGATCACAAGTAAATCCATCGTATAAAATGGCAGAGCCCTCTACAAAAATGGTGTCTCCATCATTTACTGATATATTATCATCAATTGCAACTTGAATAGATTGAAAATCGGCGGATTCGTCGGAATTATTTACCCTATGGACTGTACCAAAAGATATTGAAGCAGTTAAAAGTAATACTTTAAGGAGTACGATTTGTTTCATGATTTTACTGATTTTGAGGACATTAGTTTCTTATTTTACAGCTGATTTAAAGAAGCTTCTTTGCAGCCTTTAATTTCTTGTGGGTTGACTACCATGAATCCGTAATCAATAATCCTATTGAATCGATGCTCCTTTTTACCAAAAATTACAATTTGATAATGAAATTATTCTCAGAATAGATGCGAGTTGCAATTCTTAAAATGAACTCTGCTAAACTTCTAGTAAAATGGGAGTTCTTTCTATTTTGGGATTCTATTTTGTCCGTAATACCGGGAAGCTGGATAAAAGCTCTTGTCTCTTTGTAGGTCCGATCTTAAAAGACTTGCCAGACCCCAGATAGAGTAGATTGCCATTGATGGCACTCACGTAATCAATATTCACAATGTAGGATTTGGAGATGCGCACAAAGTTCGAATCTTTGAATTGACGTTCAAAGTTTTTCAGTGGAGTGGAAACGTTATGTTTATTCCCCTTTGATGTGAATATGTTCAGATATCCACTATCCGCCTGAATGTATAGAATGTCATTTTTTTTGATTCTTCTGTAAACAAAGTTGTCCGGTATAAAAATGGAATCAGTAATGAGCTCGTTTGCTTTTTTCAGCGAGTAGTTGGATTGAAAGTTACTGATGGCCAGGTCTATATTGATGCTAAATTCGCTCACACGGAAAGGCTTTAGCATAAATGCCGCTGGAAGGGAAGCCAGGGCTTTCTTTACAGTTGTGCTCTCCGAGCTAGCGGTTAGGTATATGACAGGGGCTTTATGGAGGGAATATAAGTGATTGATTATATCAATACCATCGTATGCTTGTCCTTCGAGTGCGATATCCGTAATGTAAATATCGGGTGATGTATTTAGTGTAAGCTCTGTAGCGCTTTCCATCGTGGAGGCAATGCCTACGATTTCATACCCAAGCTTCTTTAGCTTGATGGTCAGGTCTTGAGCGACCATTTCTTCATCTTCAATTATGAGGATTTTATACATCACATACTAAAAACGTAGTGCAAACTTAAATCCCGATTGGTTCTTTATGGTATACTCACCTCTTAGCTGTTTCACTTGACTCTTGATGAGGTCGGTACCAAAACCTTCTTTTGATCCTACTTTAAAACCTTTACCATTGTCCTGATACACCATCTCATATTCATTTCCAGATTGCTTAAAACTAAGCGATATGGTTGGATCTTTTATTTCTCCTTTAAATCCATGCTTTACAGAATTAGTCACCAGCTCATTGGTAATTAACCCTAAATGTATCATCGTATCTACGGGAAGCGTTAAGTTGTCTACGTCCAGCTTCAACTCGATCCCTTGTGCAGACAGGGAGAATAGCAGCTCTTCTAGTAATTCCTGAAAGTATTCGTGCACATCCACATTGATGTATTCCCGATCATAAAGCCGTCGATGGAGTAGTGCCAAAGATTGGATGCGTTTTTCGTTTTCTAAAAGATTTTGTTTTATGGCCTCATCTTCTGCTTTTTCGGCTTGTACGGCAATCATGCTGGCTAGCATCTGTAGATTATTTTTCACCCTGTGATTTTGCTCTCGCACCAGATTGGCATTGAGGTCTCGGAGTTTCTTGTTTTTCTGAAATAGAAGATAGAGATATACGGAAAGTGCTAGGAAGATGACTGTACCAGCTATTGAGATGATAAGCAATCGACGGGAGGATGAAAGCTCCGCCTCAGTTTGTCCCAAGACTTCTTTTGTTTTTGAAACTTCATATTTCTGATCGTTTTCGTAGAGCTTGTCCTCATGGGTTGCTGCTACAACTTTAGAAAATGTCTCTAAAATAGTATCACTCAATGCAATCAGTGTATCTAATGAATAAGCTTTAGATATTAAGTCATGTGCAGCTTGAGCATAGCTTAATTTTTCTGTGTTATTCGGTTTGTAACCCAAATGCTCAAATAGACCAAAGATGGTTTTAGCACTATCAACTTGGTTGGTAAGTATTAAATACTAGCAGTATTCATTGATTAAAACAAATTTGACCCTTTCG
>JABSPG010000134.1 GCA_013214445.1 Ekhidna sp.
AGTAGAGCAACAGTCATCCCCTTGAATGGAATACCTTCGATATTGGCAAGATCTAATGATGATGTGCATTCCATTTCTGCTAAAGCAGGAATCTCAGAAGAAAAATTCCGTAAATTCAACGATATGTCAGCAGATGACAAGATCGTCCCAAATGAATTTTATTACATAAAAAAGAAAAAAGGCAAGGCCAAGATCGGGTTTCATGTTGCTAAGCCAGACGAAAGTCTTTGGGAGATATCTCAACAGTATGGAATCAAACTGTCAAAACTCGCAAAAAGAAATCGCATGAGTATCATAGATGAGCTCGCACCTGGAAGAGTGCTTTGGATGGATAAAACACGACCAGCAAGTGAGCCTATCGCCTATCATGAAATTCAAAGCGCTCAGATCTCAAAACCCAAAAAATACAATACGATACCTGAAAAACCTGAAAGCCCCAGCAAAACGGAGGAAGTCTCTGCTAATGAAGAAGATGTGCCTGAGATTATTGTACCTGTAGTGGACACAAAAGAAGAGCGGCTCAGGAAAGTGAAGATCCACACCGTTGCTCAAGGTGAATCTTTATGGGGTATTTCTAGACTGTATGAAGTTTCCATGGATGACTTATTGAGGTGGAACGAGCTACCTGATCCGGATTCTATTTCGATAGGACAGAATATCCAAGTAAAAGCACCGATAGAAGAAGCCTCCAAAAATAAGACTATTGGTCAGCATACTGTTCAGGCAGGAGAAACTGTTTATGCTATTTCTAGAAAATACGGCATGACCGTAGACGAAGTAATGGAACTAAATGGTCTGTCCTCTTTCGCACTGGAAATAGGACAGACATTGAAAGTTTACGAAGGAGACTGACTCTCCTTAATTATTAAAAAAGAGTTGCAGAAGTCTTAGTCCCTCATTATCAAAATCTAGCTTGGCATCCATGATTTTGTCGAATGTATCTTTGTTGGCTTGTGTTTGGGTTTGAAACTGCAAATCTCCTGTCAAGTTTTTGTACCCCATTTCCCATGAAGGGAATTCTCTCTGCTCTATCCGCTCAAAGCAGCGTTGATTGACAGCTGTATGCCTAGGATCATCTTTAATCTTGTCATAGAGAAGCTCTACGTTTTCCTTGGAACCTTCCACATATTGAATGAAGCGATTCTTCTTATGCATAAGGATTCCCGTCACATCTCTGCTTGGGTTATTCTTTTTGCATGAATCTAGTATCTTTTCAATCTCTTCATCAGAACAAGATGATTTTCTAACACTGGTGTACACTAGTCGGTATAAATTGGTCATATATCAATGGTTTAGGGTAACTCAACCTTATGAAATAAGAAGGGTTAGCTGCCCAATCCACCCATTCGATGAACCATTTGAATTCGACAACAGATGAGTCTTGTTTGTAGTTGAAAATTAGTTGTACTTCCTAATGAAAGGAATAGACAAATCTTCAGCTATTCTATTTAACGTTTCTACATCTCTTTTATCGTTCCCATTGCAGGATATTAGGATGCTTTTGTCACCATCTTGAATAAACGCTTTGTAGAAATACGACTTGACAGTTGTGGTACTCGCTCGGCTATTCACATTTTGTGAAAGCCGTACTTCTTTCATAATGATAGCAGTAGGGTTTGAAAGCTGTATTACGTCCCTACCTCTTTTGACCGTCTTATCCTTGGTATCGACAGTAATACGCTTTCCCCTGAGCTGGAACCAAACGCAAAAAATACCTAGCGCGAGAAAAACAACTCCGACTGCCCAAGGGGAAATAAAGAAGTTCACGATCCCTAGGACGATCAACAAGTAACCCAACGAAGAGATGATTTGCCAATTGTTCTCGAAATGTCTCAGCCTGTATTCCATGGTCTAGCTATTTCGCTATGCTATACTCGTTTTTAGACTGATTATATGCAGTCATGTATTCACTGTATAGGTTCTTCCAATCGAAGCATTCAGACAAATCTTCTGATTTATTTCTCATGGCTATTCGTTCCCTTCTCTCACTTTTGACAAACCTGTACAAAATATCAGCCAAGTCTTTTGCTGCCGAATGAAAGTCTTTCTTGCTTCGCTCCACCATGTACAAACCGTGATCTTCGTCTGCGATCGCTATGTTCTTTGCATAATCTCCAAATCCAGATAAATCTGAAGTGACAGTACCTACTCCCCTAACCAGACATTCCAACGGTGTATACCCCCATGGTTCATAGTTACTCGGAAATACCCCAAGGTGACAGCCTCTAACAAAATCCCCGTAATCCATTCTAAAAAGTGGATTTGTCGCAGCAATAAAATCCGGATGATAAATAAACTTCACACGATCATCTCTGTGATTTAGAAGATTTGCACTCCTCAGAAAGTTGAGTACTTCATCGGAAGAATCATCAACCATATTGTGTGTAACAATGCTGGGTAAATTTTCCGTTTTCCAAGAACGAATAGTCCTTCTATAGCGCAACTTCCAATAGTCATCAACCATATCATTCAATCCAGGGATACGATGATCAACTTCGTTTGAAGAAGCATGTAGTAGTAATCGTTCTTTGATCTGTTCAACTATTGAGTTACAGTTCCTTTCAATTTCCTCCAGCATTGCTCTTGAGTTCAAAACATTCGCATTAATGGAGTGAACCGGTCTTTTTGTAATGAGGAACATCACCACCGTTTCTTCAGCATTTTCAGATTTCAACCTCCAATTTAGCTGTGCTAATGCCTCCAGAGTCATATCATATCCTTTGTTCTGATACTCATATCGACCAGAAGTGAAGAAATACAAGGTCTTGTCTAGGTCAAAGGAATATGAGGGAAAAAAATGACCCCTCACGAACTGCTGAATCATAGTCTTATGCCTCTGATGCACATTCTGAACTTCATGCAGCACACTAAACCGCTCAACATTAAATCCATTTGGTAGTATATGATCCGGGTTTCTACCCAGCAGATGGAGACATTCTCGGCCTGTCACTTCACTCACGGTAGTGAAAACATGGGCACCATGGGCACATGCTCGCTCCAATCTTGCAATGGCGTCTACGTTAAAGTTACGTGCCTCATCCTCCCAATTCAAGAAAGGTAAATGATCGTAAAAGGCTGGGTCATTCATGGCCAGGTACCTGCCTAAGAGCGTAGCATGAGTAGTGAAAATGAGCTTAGCAGGAACCTGCTCCCTTCTAAGGTCTGGAATAGCTATACCTGACATCCATTCGTGAAAATTGGCTACTACCTCCACACTTTCCTCCATAGCGAGCCGAGTAAACTCCGACACAAAAATCTTCACGAGATAGCCAAAAGCCAATACTTGATCCATCAGCGGGTCATGATTGTCGAAAGACACATGATGATTTTGATGATAATAGTATTTGATATTTCCAAGGTCATGCATTACCGATTGAATATCAAACAAGACCGTGGTGGGCCGACCCGAAACCAGCCAAGTGCCATAATGGACTTCAAAGCCCATCTCCTGCATTTTTGCTACCGTTTTACCTACCAGATTATCAGCAGGTTGCAGCATTTCAAAGTCACCAGCTATTCCGTCTTGCATGTAAGGACCTAGGAGCGCATAGTTGTCTCCCCACTCCTCAACTGCGACAGGCACTTTTGATCTTATTACGGTATAGATACCTCCTACTTGGTTGCAAACCTCCCATGCCGACTCAAGTAAAAAACGTTTAGTGGTGTTTTTCTTCTTTGCCACGATACATCAGAATTAAATAAATGTTCAAAAACGATTGCCAAATTGTTAAAATAAGGCATTGTAATTTTTGTTTAATGTAATTTTTAAGGAATTCTAAAATATTTCAATACATCTTCAATATATCTGATTTTATTTTGCAATTATGGCAGAAGAATTAGACGTCATTGAGAATTCTGCTTCAGAAAATGGAGCTGATTTTAGTGGCAATTATATAGAGAAGTTTGAGGGAGGAAAGACCAAAGATCATTACCCCACAGCCTGCGAAAGCTGGGACAAAGTTGGAAATACGTTTTACTTCCATGCAAGTAATTGTTCGCTTGAAATTTCCATATTGACCAACGATATCCTAAAGTTTAGGTACGCAAATGACGGGTATTTTGAAGACGATTTTTCTTATGCCGTAGATCCAGCATTTAAGCCTGAGCCGGTCAGTCCTGACTTCAAAGAACGTGGCACTTACTACGCCATCCACACGGATAAGGTTAAATGCTACATCCACAAAGAAAATCTAAAAACAACCATCTTAAATCTAGATGGTGAGATCCTATTCAAAGACGAAAAAGGATACCACTGGCAAGAAGAGCCGACTTTCGGAGGAAATGTGGTAATCTCCACCAAACTCCTGAGAAGTGGAGAAGGCTTTTATGGTCTGGGAGACAAAACGGGAAAACTAAACCTTAGAGGAACTAGGAAGCAACTTTGGGGAACAGATTGCTATGGATATGGCAATGAAACGGACCCAGTATATAAAAACATCCCTTTTTACATTGGCCAGACCCAAAGCTCTAGCTACGGAGTGTTTATGGACAACACCTTTCGATCATTCTTTGATTTTGGTGAAGAGCGAAAGAACGTTGTAAGCTTTTGGGCACAGGGAGGCGAAATGCGATACTATTTCATCAATGGTCCCAAGCCTTTAGACGTCACCAAACGCTTCACAAGACTAACTGGAACAGCTAGCATGCCTCCAAAATGGGCTCTTGGCTACCACCAAAGTAAATGGAGCTACTACCCAGAGTCAGTGGTGAGAAATCTTGGTAAAGAATTTCGAGACAGAAAGATTCCTTGTGATGTTATCCACCTTGACATTGACTACATGGACGGATATCGTTGCTTTACCTGGAACAACGAAAGGTTTCCTGATCCAGATAAAATGATCAGAGAGCTTGGAGAGCAGGGCTTTAAGACAGTCGTAATCATTGATCCGGGCATTAAAATTGACAAGGATTACAGCGTCTATAAAGAAGGAATAGAAAACAACTATTTCTGTACTCGTGCAGATGGCCCTCTTTTGAAAGGCAGTGTTTGGCCTGGCCCTTGTCATTTTCCTGATTTCACTAATCCTCAGGTACGGGAATGGTGGGCGACCCTATTTGAAGGTTTAGCGGTGGCTTTGCCAACAAGGGTGTCGGTGGCGTTTGGAATGACATGAATGAACCTGCGGTATTTGAGACAGGTACTTTTCCGCTTGATGTACGACATGACTATGACGGACATCCCGGTTCTCATAGAAAAGGCCACAATGTCTACGGCTCGCTCATGGTACAATCTACCTATAATGGTCTGAAGAAATACCAGCGAAATAAGCGTCCATTCGCAATTACAAGATCGGCGTATGCTGGTATTCAGCGATTTGCGTCTGTCTGGACTGGAGATAACGTAGCAACTTGGGAGCATCTTAAAATTGCCAATGTACAATGTCAGCGGTTGAGCGCATCTGGCGTTTCCTTTTGTGGATCGGATGTTGGTGGGTTTATTGGGACGCCTACGGCAGAACTTTATATCCGATGGGTGCAAATGGCTGTATTCCACCCTTTCTTCAGAACACATTCCTCTGGAGATCATGGAGATAAAGAACCATGGATCTTTGATGAAGAAACAACTGACATTGTCAGAAAATTCATAGAACTCAGGTATGAATTACTCCCATACATCTACACCACCTTCTGGAAATACAGCTATGAGGCTGTCCCGATGATTAAAAGCTTGAGTCTCATCGCGCCTAATGACCCAGAAACAACCTATCGAGAGGATGAATTCCAATTTGGGGATCATCTACTGGTAGTACCTGTTTCTGAAGAAAAGGCTAAGACAAGAAAACTTTACCTTCCGAAAGGTCAATGGTATAACTATTGGACGGATGAACAATTTAAAGGAGGTCAGGAGGTAACCATTGAAACTGCACTTGACGAAATTCCACTTTTTGTGAAGGCAGGAGCCATTATTCCGAAGCAACCAGCGATGCAATATGTCGATGAGTTTGATTTTGAAGCTCTTACGTTGGAAATCTACTACACAGAAGATGAGACGCTGGTAGAGGTGTACGAAGACGCTGGAGATGGATTTGAGCACACGAAAGGTAATTTTCTTGTAAGAGAATTCAACATGTCAAAAACATCTTCTGCAATGCTTTTGGAGCAAACAAAATCAGGGAATTATGAAAGTAAGTATCAGTCATTCAATCTGGTATTTCACAACTTTCCTGCAGCCAAACTCATTGTCGTCGATGGTGAGGACTGCACAAAGAACATAGAAAAAAGAGATTCAACATACAGTTTAAACGTTTCAAATAATTTTCGAGAACTATTAATAACAACTACTAATGATCAAAAAGCAAACACTCAAGTCAAAGCCGATTTGTAAAGTAACATTTGGGCTTAGTAAAAAAGAAGTTCCAGGAGCTTCGAAAGTAAACCTTGTAGGAGAATTTAACAATTGGGAAGAGACCACAACTGAACTTACCAAAATGAAGTCTGGTGATTTTAAAATCACCCTACCTCTAAATGCTGACCAGTCGTATCAATTTAGGTACTTGGTAGATGGCGAAACATGGGTCAATGACACTGAAGCAGACAGATATGTAAGCAGTGGCGTTGGCAGTGAAAATTGCGTAGTGGATTTATAGTCCATTCTATGCAAGTATTGATGATATCACCCGGTATGCAACATCCACAAAACAGTGGAGTGGGTGCTGCTGCCGGAAATATTGCTAATTACCTAGCAGAGATCTGCCAGCTCAAGGTTATTCAATCTGGTGAGGTATCATCAATACACAGTACTAAACAGAGGATATTTCTAGAAGAAGCTTTCTCTGTCGAAACCACCATCCAGGATATTGTAAAGACAATATCCAATCCCATCCAGGTTTATAATACCACTTCGCTAGTAGAAGACAGTATTGTCATTTCCGAAGTTCAGAATCAACTGGCGTCTTTCACCAGAGAAGTGATCTCTGAAGTTTCGAACCACGATTTTGATGTGATTTATGCCCACGATTGGATTTCATTCCGAGCAGGCATTGAACTAAAGAAGAAGCTAAATAAACCTCTTGTCCTACATGTTCATTCCCTGGACGTGGATCGAATTTCCACTACCCATCACAGCTGGGTGTATGAGGAGGAACTGAAAGGTTTTGAAACTGCAGATGCTATCATTGCAGTAAGCAACTACACAGCCAATAGACTGGTGCGGCACTATCGAATCAAACCTGAAAAAATTCATGTCATTCACAATGGGATCGATTTACCCAAGACTCATCAGAGCAAAAAAAATCGATTCAAGTCTCCTTTAGTTGTATTCGCGGGAAGACTAGCAGAACAAAAAGGCGGGAGCACCTTTATCCAAATAGCAGAAGAAATCTTGAAATCAATGCCAAACACTCGCTTTGTACTAGCGGGAGAGGGAGAATTGAAAGCAGACCTAATTGAACTGGTAACACAAAAACAAATTGGTCATCGGGTTCATTTTGCTGGCCACTTACCACAATCCCAGTTGTGGGAATTGTTCTCAGAAGCCGACGTTTTTTGCTTACCTAGTAAATCAGAGCCTTTTGGCTTAGCTACTTTGGAAGCTGCTGCCATGGGACTTCCTGTGGTAATATCAAAGCAATCAGGGGTAGCAGAGGTTCTTCCAGAGGCAATTACCCCAGATAATCAAGATGTCGCCTCTTTTTACTCAGCCATTTTAGAGCTGATAAAAGAGAACAACAAAGCGAAAAGCATTGGGACAAAAAACAAAGAAGCAGCAGCACTTTTGACATGGAGCACAGCGGCTGACAAAGTTGCTAAGACATTGAAATCAGTAATTTGATGCATCAATGCAGCACATATTGCTTTACTCTTTCGCACGCCCCAACGGATTATTCTTTCTTTGACATTGGAAGTGAGAAAGCTTATCTAAAATCAACTTCCCTACACTTTTCCAAAACGTCAATCTCAAGGGTTTTAGCTAGAAAAAAATCAATCAAGATTTCATGTTACTTCGCTGGAGACTACTTGAAAAGTTTACCAGCGGATGAAATTAAAAGTATAAAAAAGTACGTTTCCAATGGACAGATTGAGTTGCTAGCAGGAACCTATCATCACTCTTTTACCTGCCTATTGTCAAAGAAGTTATTCCAAGAAGAAATTGAGAATCACCTGCAACTAATCAACGAACTTTTTGAGATTAGACCCAAAGGCTTTTACAACACAATTTCCATCTTTTCCGATGACTTGGTACCCATGCTGATAAAGCATAAGTTTTTGTACTCTTATGCACCTGCTCTTGAATGGTACATGCGTGGCATAGATCAAATATCCGTCAATAGCATTGATCCAAAACTGAAGTTGCTTATTCTTAGTCCCTCGATCGATTCGAAGACTATGGCAAGACAGTTTCCTGGAGAAAGCGAAGAGTCAATCCAACTAAAATCCATTCAAGCTCAAGACCTTTTTAAGAAAGGCAAAGAAAAACACACCTATGCCTTGCCTAATGTGACTGGAAGAGATGCTAGCAATCGGGACCTGAACTTTTACTTAGGAAATTCCCTGCAAAAACAAGTGTTTAAAACACTGAACAGTATATCTCCAAGAATAGAAAAGCATAAAAATAAGATCTTAAAACAGCATTTTCTTCAGCTTTCCACTCCGCATATTTTTTCTTTGTTACATGAAGACAAAGCTTCAAAGCTTCAGCACTATAGCATAATCATGAGTATGCTCTCAGATCTTGAACTCAAAAGTGAATAATCATACTTTTCTTAAAACCAGAGCTGTTCTATTTGTGAGGTAAACCTTCAACTCGTTGGAGCTATCCTCTGTCAACCGTGTGTGGTACTTCACATCTGGATCAATCCGATGATGCCCACCATATTCCTCATGATCGGATATTAGGATTGCTTCATATGTTCCTGCTTTTGGGACAGCAAAAGCATACTCCGGAATGGAATTCTCATGGTGAAAGTTGAACAAGAAAATGAGGTTATTTCTTTCAAAGATGATCACTTTATTGTGCGGGTCCATATTCAACTGCTGTCCGGGATAAGCAGACAAAACATGGTTTTCCTTCAGAGCATTGACCATATCTCGCTCAAATGATTGGATAAATTTGTATTTAAGATTGTCATTATCTGCAAGCGACCACTGCCTTCGAGCATACTTGTAACTCCATTCATTTCCTTCTCTCGGAAAATCGACCCACTCGGGGTGACCAAATTC
>JABSPG010000135.1 GCA_013214445.1 Ekhidna sp.
TGGTAAACATCGTCAATGACTGGAACATGTCAACCACGTCTATTATCTGAAAACGACCTTGCTTGCTTTTCTTGATGGGCTTCTGTCCTGTAATCATTAGCATTGGCATGGCTCCCAGCTGTGCGTAAGCCGCAGGCGTCACCAGGTTTGTTGCCCCCGGGCCTAACGTGCTTAGACATACACCAGGTTTACCTGTCAATCTACCGTAGGTAGCCGCCATAAAACCTGCCCCCTGTTCATGACGGGTAACTATTAGTTTGATCTTGGATTCACGTAAGGATTCCAGTAAATCCAAGTTTTCTTCTCCCGGTACGCCAAAGACATATTCTACGCCTTCATTTAAAAGTGCTTCTACAAAAAGATCAGATGCTTTCTTTGTCATTTCCTTTGAATTAGTTCGACAAAGGAATAAGCCTATTAAGGTTGATTTAGTTTCAAATTACCTTCTTAAGTAGTACTGCTCCTGAAAAGAACAAGGGCGTTTTCCACACGCCCTCCGTCCAAATCCATTCTTGAATCCTTTTAGTCCAGCTTGATCAAGCTAGCTCTTCTTCCAGATTGATAGAGTACTGCATTTACGTTCTCTGTCTTTGCTGCTTTCTTCGAATACTTTGCAACGTCCCTTTCAATCGAGTTATTGAACCATCCATAAGTGAAAAATGGAAGAAGGTTCACCCCATTCGCAACTTGATCTGTCACTTCAAAGGCTTGCAATGGACTTGCCATCACGAACACATGCATGCCATTCACCTCTTGAACGTTGGCAAGACGATCACTCTTTTCCGTAAATTTCACTGCTTCAATCTTTTTACCAGTACGATAAACCAAGGCATCAAATTCAATTCCTTTCTTCTGAAGCCTTCTTATTGACTTATTGACATACTGAGTTGCTTTGTCATTTACATGCTCATTGTAAATACCGCGAGTGAGAAGTGAACTGAATTTGGGACCTGTTCTAACAGAAGAAACAATCTCGTAGCTAGCCACAGGCTCACTCATCAAATAAATCTCCTTTCCTCCCAATTGCTGCACTTCTGCCTGAGCTTGACCGTACGACATCCCGGCTCCTAGAGCCATAAATAATCCGAATAATGCGTTTTTCATAAGTTTTATATTGTTTGTCAGAAAAACGATCAATCCGAAATGAGTCATGGCAAAGACTGACTAAGCTCCAAATTTTGCAGCTTGAAGCCGATGATCTTAAGCGTGAAACAGATCATTCGGAAACACTTCTCACTCCTGAGCGACTTCACCGGATTGGTCCTGGCAGCAAGAAACGCCTGGACGCTTACTGTACCAAAAACCAAAACCATCGTTAGAACCGCTGCGCTACCAATGCTGATTGGAGAAATCCCCACTCGGTAACTAAAATCACTTAGCCACTGATTTGCGAAGTAGATGACAATGGGAACAGCAACAGCTATCGCAATCAAAACCAGAAACACGAAACGTCTGGCTAGCAAGAATACCAATTGATTTACTGAAGCACCAAGCACTTTTCTAACGCCTACTTCTTTCTTCTTTTCAGAAGCAATAAACATGATCAGCCCGTAGGAACCCATGCAGGAAATCAAAACAGCGAAAAATGCAAAATACCTCACAAGCTTACCGAATTGCTCTTGAGCGATGTATGCCTGAGCCAGCGCCTCATCAAGGTACTGCGGGTCAAAAGTTTCTGTAGGAAAGATCTCATTCCATGCCTTCTCTATTTCATCCAGACTTTCGGTAAGATTCTGACCTGTTAACTTAATTGTGATATAGGAGAATTGTGGCGCAGAGATATCCAAGATCATTGGTCGCATCTCCTCAGTAAGACTAAGAAAATGAAAATCATTTACTACTCCAACTACTTTGCCTTGCTTACCCTCCAAGTTGATCGTTTTGCCAAGTGCGGACTCTGGATCTCCAAATTCCCACGTATTAACAGCGGTTTCGTTTATAATGAAGGAAGCATCCTGATCAGCACCATAGGATTCATCAAAGTACCTGCCCGCAGCAAGCGGTATCTCATAGACCTCTAAAAAATCAAAGTCTACTGAGAGCGAAGGTGACAGTATATTATCTTCTACTGTAAATCCCTCTGGGACAATATTTCTATTGACCATCCCAAAACCGACCAGGCCGGAGGAAAGTGTACTACCTGTTACAGAAGAAAATTGTCCAATGGTATTTTCAAAGGTTTCCAATTTACTTCGAAGGTTAGCGTCCACCCCACCAAATACCGAATTGAAATTATTGCTTTGAATAGGTGCAGTAACCATCAATTCTTTTTGAAATCCGAGTGGCTTGTTTCGCATGAGCCCCAACTGATCATATACAATCAAAGAGCCAGATATCAACACTACGCTGATCATAAACTGGACCACCATCAAACCTTTCCTCAAATTCATGGCACTGCCTGGATCGGAAATCCCTCCTTTCAGACTTTTCAGTATGGCAAATCGTGTAACGAAGAACGCTGGATAGATACCTGCGAGAAAACTGGTAAAAAGAATGATTCCAAAAAATCCTGCTAGGATCGAACCTGTGAAAAGGATATCCAGAGTTAGCTCCTTATTCGTTAGGGCATTTAGTTCTGGGAGCAGTAACATCGTAGCTCCAAGTGCCAATACCGATGCGAATATGGTGGTCAAGAATGACTCACCTAAAAACTGAGCTACCAGATGGTTATTCCAAGCACCCATCACCTTTCGCATCCCTATTTCCTTTGCGCGTTGTAAAGATTTGGCTGTACTCAAATTGACAAAATTGATACATGCAATTAGAATAGTGAGCGCACCAATAGCGATGAAAATGCAAATAAACTGACTACTTCCAGAAGCTTCTGCTTGAGCTCCAACTTCATTATTTAAATGAATGTCCAAAAGTGGCTGGACTTCAAAAGCCTGTCCTTTGCTTTGATTCTCCGGTACCTTCTCATTTACAAAAGAGACAAATCGTTCGTTTACTTCTGCTGGGTCTACCCCTTCTTTCAGTAAGACGTAGGTAGGAGAATGTGAAACGATGTGATTCATTTTGAAGTTTGCTCGTATCCCCTCACGTAAAGCCTCCGGCTCAAGATCATACATGTTGTCGTACGGGAGCAACATGTCGAAGTGAACATGTGAATTCGGCGGAAAATCTTTGACCACCGCACGAACAGTAAAGGATTGGTCTCCTTCCATGATTATCATCTTTCCAACCACATCGGTACTCTTGAAATACTTCAAAGCAATCTCTTCATTCAAGATTACAGAAAAGGGATTGACTAAAGCGTCATCCAATGTGCCCGCCAACAACTCGAAATCAAATATTTTGAAGATTTCTTGATCGGCGAAGTTTACATTGTTCTCTTCAAAGCGGAGATCCTCTCCTTCGGTAGACACACTGATACTTACCGAACGAGACCATAATCGTGCAGAATGCTCTACTTCGGGGAAATAATCATTGATGTACTCTTTGAAAATGGGCGGTACACGGGCAATATCAAAGTCGCTTATGAGATATCTCAGCCGATATATCCGATCTTTCTTACTGTGAAAGTGGTCATAACTTTTTTCATCCACGACGAAAGTAAGAATGAGCAGTGCACAGGTAAGTCCAGTGGCAAGCCCCACAATGTTGATGAGACTGAAAATTTTACTATTGAGTATACTTCTATACGCAGTTTTTAGATAGTTGAGTAGCATGAGTCCTTGAGTTTTAGCTTTGATTATGCTACGCTAACCGGTTCTGCGTGGGTAGATAAAAGTGATAAGTGGTTGAAAAAAGCTCACAATGAGAAAGATTAAGGTAATATTCATCAGTCCTTAAGGGAGCAGATTAAACTAAAGGCCTAGATTAAATGATGGGAAGGGAATAGGTGCCCGCATCAATACAAGATACTACCTCCCAGTCCCTTCCCACAGCCAAGAATTATGAATTATAGCTTATTACCTCTCTTCAAAATTTCCATTGAATGCCCAAGCTTCTTGAGGCTTTCGAACTCTTTCTACTTTTCTTTCCGCCTCTTGAAGTTTATCTGATAGGTCGTCAATGTTTCCACCCGCAAATCCTAATGCAGTAGCAGTGGCTACATGATAGCCTTCCGGAAACCCAAATTCCTTGGACGCTTTCTCCGGATCAATGCCCGCCATCTGATGTAGAAATATGTCCATGCTTGTAGCCTGGAGAGTTAAATTTCCGATAAAAAGTCCTAGGTCATGCAAAGCGTGAAAAGACGCTACTCCGTCATCTCTTTTCGTTTTGTAAGCTCCTATTATTAACGCAGAAGCATTACTAGCCCATTGCTTATTGAAAGGGTGTAAGCATTCAAGGATGCGTTCGTAAACCCCATCCCCTTTCAATCCCCATATAATACGCCACGGCTGGGAATTCATGGAGCTTGGCGCCCATCTTCCAGCTTCTAGTAGTTGGTGAATTTCTTCTTGGGTTATCTGCTGGTCAGAAAATACCCTGGGACTCCATCGGTCCTTGATCAAGTCATGAATTGGGTAATCGTTCTTGGTTTCTTTCTTTATCATTTGTTTAGTTGTTTCTCTTTTTAAATATTCTTTCAACGAATGAAACCTTTTTAATGTTGCAACAATATATGTATATACATTTACTTTTAAACAAAAAAAATATCAAACATGACATTAAAGGAAAAAGCCGAAGACCTATATAGTATGATTGGCCAGGGACAACTACTCGACGCTTTTGAAAAATACTATGCAGAAGATGTAGTAATGACTGAGCCGATGGGAACAAGAGAAGGCAAAGTTGCTTGCAGATCTTATGAAGAACAATTTTTGAATAACATCGAAGAGTTTCATGGTTTGGAAGTAAAAGCGATTACTTCAGATGAAGAAGCTGGAGTAGTGATTCACGAAACTGCAATGGATGTTACGTTCAAAGATGGTAACAGGGTGCATATGGAGCAGGCTGGCGTTCAGCGTTGGAAAGATGGTCAGATCGTACATGAGCGATTCTACTATTCCAACAACTAAGTTGATCTATTTTTAAAAGCAAGCCCCGAGCATGAATGCTTGGGTTTTTTGTTTTTGAGACCGTCACTGTTCCTTTTTTTAAGGCAATTATTACTCTTTAATCATTCGGAAGGTCTGACTAGTGATTGAGTTATTTGATTCGAAACTAACCAGATATTGTCCAGAGGGAAGAAACGAAACATCTAGCTGTAATCTTCCACTACTATCATCCAAATCTTCTGAAAAAACTACC
This sequence comes from Ekhidna sp., assembly GCA_013214445.1. Lineage (GTDB taxonomy): Bacteria > Bacteroidota > Bacteroidia > Cytophagales > Cyclobacteriaceae > Ekhidna. Next base: position 5,200 of record JABSPG010000135.1, read on the forward strand.
CTTCCATTTAAGTCAATGATCTGCACTGATTCATAAGTGGTTTTTTCTCCTAGACTTTCTACAACTAAGAAATCTTTAACTGGGTTAGGATATATAGAAGGCCCATTCGCTATTTCACTCCCTATTCCCAACAAAGGACTTCCAATCATTAGACCAGTCGAAGTTAAAATGACCGAGATTCTAAACTCAGTATCAGAAATACCTGCTTGTCCCATTTCAAATTCGATGAAGGAAGATATATCCAATTTGGATACATTCACGAAAAATCGATAAGTCCCTGCGAACAAAGACTTGAACGTTACTTTGCCATTCCCATCTGTTTCAGTGTAAGCAATTAACTCAAACTCATCATCGTCTTGATCCACTCTACCTCCCGACCTTTTTCTTCGCAAACCGCATTTTATTCCAGCAGCCCTTTTCCGAGTAATTGTACCTGTTATTGCATCAACGAATTCTTCATATACTATAACCTCTACCGTTCCATGCCCCGCAGGTGGTGGTGGACTAGGTATCATCTCCATCGTTAGTAGAGTATCTGAACTTAAAACCAAGGTATCTGCATCAATAAATTCAAAAGCATTTTGATAGTATGTAGGTATATATTTTGCATCTAGATTAGGCCTTCCATCTTCTAAAATCATAGGAACAACAGATTCAACAGCAAGTAGATATTCTCCATTAGAAACCTCTGGGAACCTGAAAGTACTCTCAACGTCCAAAAGTCCTGAAACACCCACTTCGAATTCAATGGTATCTAATGCCCCATTATCTGGAAGGAGTAAATAAGCATTTACTCTATCTGCTATTGGCTGTTGCGTATCGGGATCGATTACCTCCACTGAAATAGTGGATCTATCTGCCCCGCTCTCAGCACTTGAGTCTCCAAATTGAGCAGATAGCAGCAGAGAAGTCAACAAGCAGAAGTTTGCCTGGACAACTTTCATAATACTTTGGCTTAGGAACATCTTGAATAAAGGTACCGTTATTCAAACTACCTGCAAAACGGTTCCATCATAAGTATGCAGATTTAGTTTATCCTATCTCCTCAAATATTCGCGAACCTCACGATGCATTTAGCTGATCAGCAACTCAAGCCGTATTAGGCAAGACAGTGGCTTTTGAGACATACTCCTTTGTTTTACGAGAAAGAATAAATCCCATCTTTTCGGTTATTTTAATCTTTAATAATTCCATCTCAAGCCTAGCTCTACATAGCCATTAAAGTAGTCTCGAAAGGTCAAGGATTCCATATTGGGGTTATTTGAAGTTCTATTTACAAAACTTCCTCTCCAGTAGATGCGGCCAGTCTCATTTATGGGCAGATTAAATTCAAAATTCATCATCAAATACTGATACTTGAGTGAGCGATTATTCCCTGATCCAGGTGCCAGATTTTTGTAATTTCTGGTTGTATACCTAATACTTGATTTAAAGCCCAGAGTTTTTCCTTTTGTATCTATGTGTGCTCCAGGACCTATTTCATGAAACGTACTTCTGTCATTTTGATCGATTCTTGCAGTATGATAAAGTCCTAATCCAATATTGAAATCATTCCTTGATTTAGTGAAGTCGAAAAGCAAACGATTAAATTGATATAGCCATTCACGTGAACCTATCCTAAATAGCAGTTCATCCCCTAAATGACTTGCAACTACCCTAGCAGAAATCGTCTCATAGTCTCTTATCTGAGTTTCGCTCTCGACCAAAAGCTTTCTTTCCCAAGCATCGGTCTTCCACTTTTTACTGTACAAGACTTCAAGATACGGTGCTTTGTACATAAGTCGTTCCCCGCTAGGTTGATCATACTTCTTGTGGAGATAGCCTAGTTCAGTTTTCAACCATGATTTTTTCCCAAGGTAAAAATCTAACCCCACAGGCACTCGAATTAACCTGTAAGAAAAAGGAGTAGCAAGAACTGCATTATCCGCATTGAACCCTTCTCTACGCTTTCGATAAAACTCTGGAGCGAACTCCAGATATTTTTTTGAGGCATACTTCAGTCTGTACGAAGTTGAAATCCTGAAAGCATATCTATCGGCATTACGCATGGTTTGATAGATTCCCAAGTTACCGTTGACCTTGAGTTTCAATCTATGTAGCTTTCCTTCTTTGCTGAACGTATTATTCAAAACAAATTTCTGGAATGTACCGCTATCCCAGTTTTCGGTACCCGATAGGACATCATCATCAATGATCAATCTACTAGGACTTAAGAAAGCATTCCATTCGCTTCCTAAACCAAGTTCCAACTTATGGGTATGTTGAATCTGACCTGATACTGGATGAAACAACAGACCCGTCATTAACAGTAATAGATTTCGTATGTTCATGGTTACTAGTCTGTGAAAATGGCGAATTGATACTTCTGAGATTCTTCGTCTGGCGATCCCACCGCAATCTGCTGAGGTTCATTATCAATCAATAAATGATCCGCTAATGCAATTCCCATAAGTAACACAAGAGCTACCAGGTACAATGTCTTTGATTTTTTCATCTTTGAAATATTTAATAGAGTTGATTTTTTTGTTTGGCTCGTTGAATTGCTTGTTTCAAGCCTTCTTTGTTCGCTAGCTGAATACCTAAGCCCGGTCTTACATTTAATTCCATTATCATCGGGCCCTTCCTGTCATCAATGACCAAGTCCACTCCCAGGTAATCCAGTGGAAAGTGGCAAGCAGCTTTGACAGACATACGGATGAGGTTCTCCCAATATGGCAGTTGGATTCCAATAATTGGATGGTTTGTGTCTGGATGATCATCCATATGCTTGACTCCATCGTAAGCACTTTTCAATTTCCCTGTTTGCATATCTACCCCTATACCCAATCCACCTTGGTGCAGATTTGCCTTCCCATTGGATTGCGAAGTTGGCATGCGTAGCATACCCATCACAGGTACTTTTTTCAATAAAAGGATCCGAATATCCGGTACCCCTTCAGGAAAAATCTCATGAAAAACACGATGTGGTCTGACGTACTCCTCAATAAGTGCTACATCAGAATCTCCAAAGGAATAAATGCCGAAGATCGTATTTGCTATATGTGTGAAGATCTCCTGATCAGACACTAGCCGACCTTGACTCATCCATCCTTCCTTTTTCCTTTTCAAAATGAGGATACCTTTCCCCCCAGCCCCTTTGGCTGGTTTAATTACCAATTCATTCCATTCGCTGGCAGACTGCCAGGCTTCCTCAATTTTGCCTATGGAATCGACAACTGTGTACGTCCTTGGACATGCTATTTGATTTTTATGGAGAATGCTTTTTGCCAGATATTTATCATCTGCATACTTATAATTTACACGGGCATTGTTTGGGTAAATGAAACCCAAGTTGCGCTCATTCATTCCTAGAATGCTTGATCGCATTTGTCCTAGTCTACTAAGCCAGTTCATGATATTAATGATTGATTACCTGAAGAAATCTGTAATACTCCGTGACTCGAAGGCCGATCCATTTACCTAATAGCAAATTGATACCTGCTACCGTCAAAATGATTTCTGGAAATGTGATGACAAAAAGTTGAATGGCCGTACTTGAAAGGATAAAATAGATCGCCATAGTCACAAGTAAGGTGGTTGCATAGAGTTTAGAAGCCTCATATCGTCCCTCCTCTTCAATCTTTCTAGCCACTCGCTCACTTACAATTGTCAGAATGATGATGGGAAAAAAAAGTGGTGCTGAAGCTGCTAACCAACCAGTCTCATGGAGTAATTTGACTGCAATCAAAGCTGTAACGACAACAGCAATCAGCATCGAGGATATCTTAGCATTGTATTGAATCCCCCATTTTTCTAGAGGAAAGCTAGTCAACGCCACTACCCCGATGATCAGGCTAAACAAAATCAATCCTGCAGCTAAGCCCGTCTCTAGCAAGGACAGTGTAATTAGTACAGGCAAGAACACTCCATAGGTTTTTAAGCCTATGATGTTTT
>JABSPG010000136.1 GCA_013214445.1 Ekhidna sp.
TTTATATTTTTTTAGAATCTTTTTGTTTAATTCTCTACTACTAACTTTTTCTAATAGTACAGCATATCCGCTTTTGCTTATGTCGGTCAGATAGTTTTCCGTAAGCAAGTAGTTCTCGAAGAGGCTATGAACATTGTTTTTATAGATTGGTAGCCCCTCAATCGGTCCGTCCTGAGTTATTAGTCGATTGTATTTAATATCAGAGCATAGCTTGAATTTTTCTTTGGCGGCACGGTCAGAATTACTTTTGGTTGAGCTACAACCTGTGATTAAGAGAACTAATGATATTTTGAGTAGTCTTTTCAATATTGTAGGTAACGACTGGCTAAAAAGCGTGGCTTGTGTTGCGCCTGCGGCAAGCCATGATTTTTTAGCCCTTGTTAGCAATAGTTATTTTTCAATTTTGAAAGCTTTCTCTTCACTATCTATGAACCCGTTCAGCAAAACAACACTATTCACTTTATTGGTTGTGTCTTCTACAAACCGCATGGATGCGTCATTGTCAAGCATATAAAATTGATTTTCAGATTGAGGAATGAGAGCGACTTTATTTGGCCCTAACAACACGAAAAGGCTGTCGTTTTCTTTTATTACTTCAAAATTGACAAACTTATTTAATCTGTATTTCCCCAAATAATTATTCAATAGTTCAGGGTTAATATCCACTGGGTCTCTTTTTAAAGGGACTTTATAGCTTGCTCCCTTCATAATACTATCTATTGAATTGGATATTTCCTTGGCGACAGGATGCCTTCGATTACTCAAAACTATGATTGCCAAACCATCCTCCGCTTGATAGAAAACAGAGTAACTGAACCCGTCCTTGCCCAAATAACCTTCTATTTCTACATCTCTTTCGGGTTCAGAGTGGACGATTTTTGTCAAATCATTGGCACTTGATTTAATCCCTCTACTACTAAATGCCATTTCCATATCGTAGACCGATGATTCCTGTAGCTCAAGTCCATTTCCACGATAATTATAATAAAGGTGACCTGTAGCTTCTTGTGCTGTATCTGTCCGTTGGAGATATGTATCTTTCAACAATAGTCTTTCCGTGTAATCCAAAACATTCTCTTGAAAACCTTTTCCGCTGACCTTCTCAATCAGCAATCCCAGTATATTATAATTCAACTCACTTTTTTCAGATTCATTGGGTCCACCTTTAGCCGAGTTCGCATATTCCACAATCGAATACTCCAGATCGGGGTTCTGTTTTTCAATGGACGCTATGCTTGGCAGATCTGTTTTATGGTTCAACAAATTGTTTATGGTGAATTCACCTTTTATTTCAGGAAGGTAATCCGATACTTTGTCAGATAACTGAAAATCACCCTTGTGAACCATTTCATTTACCAAAGCAGAAGTAATGAGTTCAGAAACTTCCCCAACTTTAAAAGCGGTTCTATCTGTAAATGGCCTATTTGTTTCATAGTTGGCCAAGCCAAAGCTTTCATGATATATAATTGATTTCTTATTACTGATCAAAACAACACCACTAAACCTATTTAGGTCAAGATACCTATTTAAGAGGCTATCAATTTTAGCTTTTTTATTCTTATCAATTATTTCAAGCCGGGATGTACTTTCCTTTGAGCAAGAAGAACAAAAAACCACTATCAGTATGAGAAAAATTATTTGTGCTTTCATTTTATAATTATTGCTAACGCCTGGCTAAGAAACGTAGGGGAGTTTGAAATGCTGCCCTTTCGGTTTGCTCATTAGCCAAGCCAAATATTTTTATAATTCAATTTACTTAATCATTATCAAAATTTTGGATTGGCGGACTATCCAAAAGCTCTGAACTCTCAAATACCACCTAACCCCTATGTTGTAGCAGACTGCTTCGGTTTACCACCGTGCGTTGGGCAGACATACTCTTTGGTAAGTTTTGGCTTGTGTGATTGCCTTGAGCGACTTGCCAATGTGTATGGCTGAGAAGGGTGAGGATGCTATATTTCAAACCCACCTTCAATGATAAACTGCTTTAATAAGCTTTGGGCTTTGATGTTAACCTTACGCTGAGGCAGTTCAACGCCCTCTTGCTTTTCAATGTACTCCTTGGCTTTAGCTTTATCTATGGTTGCCTTTAGTTCATCAAAACGGCCAAATTCATTCAGGTTCTTTTCTGTAACCCCTGATTCGATAATCGATCGAAGTTTTGATTCGTCCAGACCGAGAGCTTCCGATATTTTGTGGATTTGATCGCTTTTGGCACTTGATTGGTATTCGATTACGTAATCTTTAAATGACTTGCCTTCGACTACTTTAGCATCTCCACGCTGTACATCTCTTAAGAAAATTCCAGCGAACTTTTGTTCCTCTTGAGTTAGGGAAGCAAAGGTTTTATGCAGTTCGTCTAATGTCTTTTGAAGTTCCTCCTTGTTTAAGTTCTCATCATTTAAGGAACGAAGGTATTTTTCAAAACGGGTGTTCATGTAGTCCGCATCAATCTTATCGGTATTGATTTCGGTCAAATAACCTTCAATCTCATATGGGACATCTGAACCGCCTACACCGCCTCCAGTCTCGCTAAAAAGTTCTTTGTAACGCAATACTAAGATTAGGTAGGTATTCTCATCAATCGCTAATTCAATGACTTCTTTTTCCTTTTCATCTTCTGTGTCAAAAGAATATTTCAACTTTTGCCATTTAAACCCTTGTAACCTTGCAGCCTATAAGTACAGGTTAAATTCTTTGAACAATGAAGCAAACCTTCCTCTTTCAGATAAGTCTTCTGGAAGTTTTTCGAAGTTCTCGACACCTGCGGTTTGAAATAATTGAGCGATCTCATCAAAGGTTTGATTCATAGCTCTGAGGTTGAAGGGGAGCTTTTCAACGAAAAGACCTCTCACTCTGTCGCCCGAATATAACTTTATCGCTCTCTCTATATTTCGCTCCATTGTATGAGGCTTGCGATAATATCGAATCGTACCATGTGGTTTTTCATCGTGGTTGAAAAGCCTGTTGGTACGTGAAAATGCTTGAATAATATTCTCATACTCTAGCACTTTATCTAAATACAAAGTATTCACCCATTTAGAATCAAAACCTGTTAGCATTTGATCTACTACAATCAAAATATCTAATTGTTCTTCGGGTGTATTGGCGATTCTAGCATAGGACTTTTTGTGAGCCAATCTATCGGCAATGTCTTTCTTGAATTTGGCATGTGTAGCTAGCTTAAAGTCTTGATCAAACTGTTCGTTATAAGCTGCAATAATTTCAACCAAGCCTTCTTCTTTGTATTCAGTATTTCCTTCATTGTCAATATGAGGATCAAAGAGAGCCGTAATTTTCAAATCAGGTTTTACAATTCTAAAACGGTGAAAGTAATCTATGGCATCAGCAATGCTACTTGTTGCAAAAATGGCATGAAACTTACCATCTTCACTCAATATCATCCAGTTGTCTATAATGTCATTAACTACTTGGTCGCAATGCTAATCTCGGTTGTATTGAGCTCTTGGGAGAAAATCCTCAATACCGCTAATGTATTTGCCTGAACTGTCGTAATCACCCGCCATATTAACCTCCTTCATGTATTTATTGAAGGTTTTCTTTTTCTTGGGGTCTGCAAGTGCTTCTTTTACACTTGATGCTTTTGACTTTGTAAGTGCCACCGCTTCACGCAAATCTCTATCACGGTAGGTCATTACCTTATATGGGTCAAACCCTAGTACATTGCCATCTCGAATACCATCCGCAATACTGTATCGGTGTAATTCATTACCGAATACCGTAGAGGTAGTATTCATTTTCTTTTGGTTTTCATCTTGAATAGGTGTACCCGTAAAACCAAAGAAAATAGCGGAAGGAAAAGTATCTTTAATGGTCAATAGCATGTCCCCAAAAGTGGAACGGTGTGCTTCGTCAATGATGAATACAATACGCTTGCTACTCATGATTTTAACATCACGAGCATTCAATCCACCTTCTTCGTCTTTGATGTTACTCATCTTTTGGATAGAGGTAACAATCAATACTTCGGATGCTTTGTCACTTTTTAGTTTGGAGATCAGTACATCCGTGTTTTCTGTACCTTGTACATCGTCTCCTTCATCGGCAAAGCCACGGTATTCGTTAAGCGATTGCGTACCCAATTCTATTCTATCCATTAGGAAGATAACCTTATCAGCATCTTTAGAATTAGCAATGAGCTGTGCAGACTTAAAACTGGTCATTGTTTTACCTGAACCTGTGGTATGCCATATATAACCACCCAATGCATCTTTAGCTGACCAATCATTCTTGGCAACTTTATCCGATATGGCATTAGCTGCATAATATTGATAACTACGCATGACTTTTAGCACCCCATCGGTATCATCAGGAACGGTATAGAAACCGATAAGCTGATGAGCCATAGGAATGGATAGGAATGAAGAAGCGATATCCTGCCAGTTGTTGAGCGGTTCATTGTTTACATCTGCCCAATTGAAGTAAAAGTCTGAGTTAAATGTACCATCAGGTCCAGCATTGGCAAAGTACTTGGTTTCCTCTGGTTCCATGGCTACAAAGAGTTGCACCAAGGAAAACAAACCTGTAAAGATTCCTTGTCTTGAATATTTTTCGATTTGGTGATAGGCTTGTGAAACAGGGATTCCACTTTTCTTTAGCTCAATATGAATAAGTGGCATGCCATTGATTAATAGCATTAAATCACCACGTCTATCATTGAGGATCTTTGATTTACTCTTAAACTGAGGTTGTTGCACAATTTGGTATTTACTTCTGCCTCCTGCAATCTCATGTCGGTCATAAATATCAAGACTTACTTCTTTACCAAAATGAGCTTTGTCATTAGGGTTATCTCTTTTGATAGCCACAGATTTACCATTGATAAAACCATTGAGTTTTAACGGTGTGCGTAGCTCAGTGATTTGCTCTATTATTTGATCCATCTCCCCTTTGGTAAGTGGAAAATCATTGAGTCGATCTATGCCTCTGTTATTTTCAAAAAGAATGTGCGCCCAGTTGTTTATTAAATCTTGTTCTGTGGGATATTTAATCCCCCCCTTTTCCCAACCTTTTTGGGTTAAGGATTGGATAAGGGCTTTTTCAAATGCTGCTTCTGATGTAAAAGTCATAATCAATTAAAAGAGGGTTACACAAACATCTTCTCTGAAAGAGATTGTTTGAAGTTTTTGAGTTTGGCGAGTTGTTCTAGATGATTCGTGATTAGCGTATCTATGTTTTGGAAATACTTCCCAATTTTTAACTGCTCATTTTCATCAGCAGGGACATAGATTCGTTGTTGGTCAAGATCACTCTTACTTAGGTTTCCAATAGAACCGCCTCCACCAGCTGTATATAAATTCACAAATTTTTTGTACCATGAAGAGCTCATTGAAGCATTTAAAAATAAAGGAACATTTGATGACGCTAAGAGCATAAAGCCGCCATGTACAACTTTTCCTTTTATCCCTGTAATTAATGCATGCTTTCCCACTAACTTACTAGATCCATTAGCCGCAGTTATAAGGATATCACCCTCTTTGACGTAATCTATATTAATTGCTGTGTCATCTACAAAAACATCATCAACACGGTTAATAAATCTATTTTCAAATATGTTTGAAGACCTTAAAACCCTAGTGCCTGTTTTACGCAAATTACTTGGGCTATATGTCAATCCTCGTTTTAGAGTTGCTATTTCTTGAAATTCACATTCTTCCCAATCCCCCTCAAAACCTTTAAATCTAATTTCTGGAACGGTTTGCCCTTCTTTAGGAAACATCTTTTCCAACATAGATTTTTTAAGGGTAACTAGGCGGTTGTGTTTCTTTTGGTGTTTGGTGATGAGTTCGTCAATGTTTTTGAAGAAAGAGCCTATTTGTTTTTGTTCATCCTGTTTTGGGTAATTAATGGATGTATTTCTTATCGTTTGAAGTGATAGGTTTTTAATTGTAGAACCAGTTAATTCATTAAAGAAATAATTATTAATCCGTTTAGTTTTGAGAATCGAGAACATAAAGTCTTTATCAATTTTGCTTTTATTCAAATTGATATAACAAACACTTTTTCCTAATAACACCTTTTCACCTTCATATGTGGCAAGATTTCCAATAGTGCCATTTATTGAAAGTAAAATTGAATTGTCACCTAATTCTCTTTTGTTTTCTTCAAATTCAATCTTCGAAACTCTTTTAGTTGTACTATCTACTTCAATTTCATTTCCAACCAAGTTGTTACCATTTATGAAAAAGTACTCACCTTTGTCATCATATTTAGGCGTGGAGTGGATTCCATCACCTATTTTCTGAGATAGGTTTTCTAGTCTATCATTACTCCAATCGCTTGTGAATGCTTCAAAACGAAGCTCTGGATTTTTCTTTTGTTTTTCCATCTTAGTCTTCGCTTTTGAGTAGGTTTTTCAATTCGTTCAGCCCCTGCATGTCATACTGGTTCCCATTCAATTCCCCAATCAATGCCGCAAGTGAGTTCTCTGCTTTGTTGATATCATTGGCTACATCGGAGTATGTAATGGCATAGCGTTCCGCTAAAGCTTGCACTTTATCCGTTAAAGTATCTACAATAGCAATAGGCATATTGTACAAGGCATCTACCAGAGGCTTCACCCATTTGAGTTCGAGCAATACATAAACTTGCTCGTCTTCTAATTGCTCTATGGTTGTTTTGGTGAGGTTGTGTAAAGCCTTATCTTCTTCTTTAATGGCTTTTTTCAACTCCTTTTCTTCTGCAATCAAGCTAGCAACTTTTACTATTTTACTCTCATAAGAATCTTGAGGGAAAACATAAGCAGTCTGTAAGCTTGTCATATAATTGTTCACATTGCCCTTTCCAAATGTAGAGTCTTTATTGGGAGTAATTTCATTCCATTGAACGACTGTGTTAGCTTCAATAAAGGCTAGCTTTTCAGGTTTCTTGGCTTTGTTATCTAGCAGGGAGATATAGGCTTTTAAAGCATTAATTTCGTCAGACTCTACGTCTGCAAAAATTTCTTTCAATGCAGAATTTACTTCTTTAGAAACAAAAGCATCGTTAGCATCATCTAGTATTGTAGAATCTTTTTCTTCCTCAGAAAGAGAATCGATCAGTTCTCCCAATTCAGCCCCAATGTCTTCCAATCGGGATTCTTTATCTCGTAAACTTTGAAGCTCTTCTTTGAGATACGTAAGTTGGACTAACTCAAAAGGTAATACACGTCCAATCCAACCTTCTTGTATTTCTTGGTCTTTACCGTCTTTCTTTTTGATGACCATATTGGGGTCAACTACTTTAGTAGCTTCAAAGCCTTCTGTTTGAATGATTTCTAAATCTACCTTGGTGTATTGCCATTCATTATCCAATAGTTGATAAGCCTCATATTTATCTAGTAATAGAATGGATTCTAATCTTGTAAAAATGTTGTTGCTCAATACCGTTTCTTGCTTAGAAATAGCAAGGGTTTGCATATTATCCAACAACTCCTTTTTCAGATAGTCGCTAAAAGAACTAAAAGAGCCATCAAATTGGCTAATGAAAGCCTGTACACTAGCATGCTCATGAATGGCGGTAGTTACGTCCTCTACTTTCAGCTCACAATTTACGGCTGTCTTGTGTGAGAATAGGGAAGATTTCAATCCTTCAAAAGCATTCCAGTAGTTACTCAATTCATCAATTTCTTTGGTTGGAATACCACCAAACATAGAAGCATATATGTCCCAACTTTCAGGTGCAGCAGAAGAATCTACATAACGAGGTATATTGAGGTTGTATTCATTATCACGAATCTCATCTCTCTCCACTACACGAGAGTACTTAGGAATCGTTTTTCGTTGTGTTACAGTATCTACAATACGCTTAATATCCGAAGCTTGTAGCTTGTTGTTTTTTCCTTCTTTGATAAAGTCTTTAGAAGCATCTACTATCAGTACATCTGTATTTTCACGCTTTTGCTTTAGTATCATAATGATGGTAGGAATACCCGTTCCAAAGAACACCGCAGGGGGTAAACCTATGATAGCATCAATGTTATTCTCTTCTATCAAGGCTTTCCGGATAGTTCCTTCCTCACCTCCACGGAAGAGCACCCCATGTGGTAAAACAACTGCCATAATACCATTGGGTTTGATGTGGTATAAGTCGTGCAATAAGAAAGCATAATCTGCTTTTCCTTTAGGAGCTAGCCCACATCTACGGTATCTAGCATCTGCCTCTTTATTGGCAGGATCCCATTTCTGAGAGTACGGAGGATTAGAAACGACAGCATCTACATACAAAGCATGGTAAGAATTGATTGGATCGTTTTCATCAAACATCGGCCAGTCTTCTTCCAATGTATCACCGTTTCTAGTGTAAATATTATCAGGCTTAATACCACGCATCACCAAGTTCATTCTGGTGAGGTTATAGGTGTTTTGTTTTAGCTCTTGAGCATAAAACTTAATGTTGTTTTTGCTGTCCATGTGTCGGGCAACACTATCACCAATATTGATAAGTAATGACCCTGAACCACTTGTAGGGTCGTAGATTTCAATCTCTGAACGATCTTTTAGATGATCGGCAATAATATCCGACATTAACACAGATACTTCATGTGGTGTATAAAATTCACCTGCTTTTTTACCTGCATTAGCAGCGAACATCCCAATCAAATATTCATAGATGAATCCAAGCACATCATAGTCTTGCTTGCCATCCATAGGGATATCTTGAATCAACTCTAATAAATCAGCTACGGCTTTGGTTTGTTTAGCTGCACTTTCACCTAATTTACTTAGACCCGTTTCGAGGGTGTTGAAAATACTATCAAACAGTTTTTTGTGTTTATCACTGATAAGGCGGTTAAACGCAGAAAGGGCATCTCTTAAATTAGAAATATCAAAATCTTTTCCTTTTTCTATCCAAGTGCTAAACAGGTTGTCATAAGCGATGAAATAACCAAGGTTGTTTTTAAAGTGCTCGACTGTTTCTTCATCTTCTTCGACAAGTTCAGGTAACTCATCCGCTGACCAATCTTGTTTAAAAGCATACTGTGTTTGCTTTTCAGATAAGTACTTGTAAAAAATAAGACCTAAGATGTAGTCTTTATATTCGTTCGCCTCGATTTTTGATCGCATCTGGTTTGCTGATGCCCAAAT
>JABSPG010000137.1 GCA_013214445.1 Ekhidna sp.
CTCTGGCCATATCGATGTACGTTTGACTGATTACGTGATCATCTGCATGGGTTAACCTGAGGCCTGGTCTCCAATCGATCGCATTGAAGTTTTCAACCATCGCATCAAAGATTTTTTCATTTTTTGTAGTCTCATACGATGCAAATACGCCGGCATAAAAGGCACCATTTGTCCAGTCATAGGTTTTGTGCTTTGGATTCTTTAGCTGCCAAAAAGTAGCTTTTTCCATTGTTTTCTTGATGCTTGCTACTTCAAAAGCTTCCTGTGCAAAAACTGCCAGTGAAATGCCGCATAGCATGATTGATAGTACGATCTTTTTCATCTTATTCAATAATTCCTAGTTTTTTCAAATACATAAATACCGCTTCGAATTTGTCTTTTCCATCCACAGCTCGGAGGAAATAGAGTCGCTCACCATCAGCAGAAAATGCTGGATTAACGTGCGCTTTCCACTTCCAGGTGATCTTCGCATTCTGCCACTTTGCTAGCATGGCATAGGGTTCAGTTTCTTGATACTTGTAGAGGTATACTCGAGTGTATCCATCTTTTTCGTGCCAGTAGTAGCCAAATTCACCCGACAACCACTTGTTGTCGGGAGATACTCCCAAGTGGCAAGAACTCCCAGCGGATATTTCAATGAATTCACCGTAGAAGTCGTACCTCTTTACCTGTTTTTTCTTGTCCTGTAGATCAATACCCACAAAGCTGTTTTCATCATACCATACCAAATGAATGGGTCGTTTGGGTACCCATCGCAGATCACTTCCATCCAAGTTTATGTAGCCTTTCAGTTGCTTGCGCTTTTTATCATCGGGGTTCTTGAAGTGTCTGTAGTCAAATAGGATCTCGGAGCCATTTGGACTAGGGGTCACATGGAGCAGTTGCACTCTGTCATCATTGATCTCGTTGTTTTGTTCTTGAAAAACACTTTTGATCTTCTCTAGGCCAACGATGTGTTTTTCCTTTCCGCTAAGAACCTCCAAGGTCCAAATGCCTTCATCTTTCAATTTAAAAGGGATCCGATCCTTATGCAGCTCCATCATTCGCTCGTTTGATCTGAAGAAATAGATGATGTTGTTTCTAGCGTCGTGTCCCAGTTCACCTCTGACCTTTCCAAGTATTGATTCTCCGTTTTTGACGTTGAAAACCTCAAAATCTTGGAGATGAGCAATTTGACAAGTAATTAAGGTATCGATGACCCACAGTGCATTTGCTCCGTTGTGATTGGTCGTGTAAACAGTAGTTATTTTTTTAGTTTTCCCTGAAAATCGATCCTTAATTATTAGGTATGCTTCTGTTTCTGGTCCTCGATGATCTCCTTGCACAATTTCTTTGTATTTGATATAGGCTAGGTACTTTCCATCGGGACTTTCGGGATTTGTATTAAAGATGCTTAAGCCCGTACTTTCTTCACCCTGATAGACGGGTTGTACGTAACCCGATAAATCCCTTTGTGCCAGGCACAGAAGACCTGAAAGGATCATGAATACATGAAGAAAGGCTCTCAAGGTCATTTATTCAGTTCGCTAAGGTTGATGTTGTGTTCGAAAATGAGTTCATTATCGATTGACCATATTTCATACTGCACACTGGGATCTTCGGCGGTAAAGTCAAAGTTCAATTTGCCGAAAGCATCTTTTTTTTTGTAGCTAAAGAGTACGCCCGGCATAGCCGGGTGACGATGTGTATTGGTAAGTCTTCCGACCTCTAATTCGTAAAGTGGATAATCATTTGCTCTTTCGATCTTCCACAGATCGGCTCTATGCCTGTCCCCAGATAATAAAAACACTCCAGATATTTCATTTTCAGTTAGGAAACCAAATAGCTCATCTCGTTCCTCAGGGTACCCCAGCCAGGTGTCTATTTTCCCTTCCAGTCCCTCTTTAGCAGGAAAAGCCCATGGGACAGATGAAATCACTACTTTGAACTTGGCTGTAGATTTCAACAATTCATCTGTAAGCCATTGCTTTTGAACCGGACCCAGCATGGTGAGCGCATGGTCTTTTTCTTCGTTAATAAAACTAGGCTCTCTGTAGTAACGAGCATCTAGAAAGAAGAAATCTACATCTCCCATAGACTTTTTGAACCATACTCCAGGATCTTCATTTCCACCACCGTAAGATGCATTGGCCCATTGGTTTTGAAATCGCTTCCAATTGTCATACTTCCACGCGGGTTCGTACTTTTTCAACTCACCAAAGTCATCATTGTCTCCAAAATCATGATCATCCCAGATTGCGTATACGGGAGTATTTGCGACAAATTTCTGCCAATGTGCATTTGATTGTCTTTGATGATAACAGTACTGTTGTACCTGTCCATTTTTTGGATAGTCTATAAAGACATTGTCTCCTAGGGTGAAGAATGCATCCGGTCGATGGGAGTACATGGTGCTCCACATGTATTCCCGCCAGGGTATATGTGCTGAACAAGCGCCGAAGGCGATGGAGAACTTATCCTGTCCAAGGGTACGGAAGCTGCCTGACTTATAAGAGGTTTTTTCTGTTTTTGCACGATAATAATATCTTGTATTTCCTTCCAGGTTTTCAAGATTGAAAATGGCCGTATTTTCCTTTGAAGGATCAGTGGTTGCATTGATACTGATCTCAATAGTGAAAAATGACTCGTCTTTACTGACCTCAAGAACTACATTTTTTTTCAAGTGTGTCCTAACCCAAACCTTGGCTTTATTGGTAGAAACATCTCCAATCATTGGCCCATGTATGATTCCTGGGTTGGCTATTTTGATGATATTCTGAAAGTCATTTAGTTTCAATAAGGGTTGCATCGCATACATATCCCCAGCTAAATACCTACTAAGTGGGATGCCATGATCCAATGATTGCCGGGCGAAATAAACTGCTGAGTCAGTTTTCTCCAGATGTGCGTAAGCGATTGCCAGCAGAAACTCAGCCTCCATGTCGGGCATCTGGGTTTTTGCAAAATCCACAGCTTCTTGAGGTTTTCCTTCCGTGATCTTGCTGAACCAAAGACTACTTCCTGTTTTTCGATTGTACCAGTTTTTGTCATTTCTGTTGTGAAATTCATCTGGCAAGAGTTGTGCATAGGAATGATACCCAAGTACAAGTGATAGGAAAACGAAAAGGATCTTCTTCATGATTCTATAGTATTATGCTGCCTAGTCCACCGTCAGCAACTATTGGTTGTCCTACAATAAAAGCCGCATCAGGACTCATCAAAAAGAGTGCGGTTTTAGCTATTTCTTCTGGAGTTCCAACTCGCCCGATGGGATGACTGGACCCCCATTCTTTTAGCACTTCATTTTCCTCCCCGTGTTGAGCAGCGCCAAAACGGAGCATTGGTGTGTCAATGGAGCCGGGGCAAATACAATTGACGCGAATCCCTTCAGAGGAAAAATCTAATCCCATAGTCCTGGTTAAGGCGATTGCTGCCGCCTTCGAGGTAGCATATGCGGCGACATTTTTCTGAGATCGAATACCTTGAACTGAACTGATATTTACAATGGCACCACCAGTGTTCTTCTTTATTTCAGGGATCACTTGATTTGCCACCAAGTACATGCTTTTCACATTGATATTCATGGTCTGATCCCAAACCTCTTCAGTCGTGGTTTCTACCGTTCCATACGTTTGAAGCCCAGCGGAATTGACAAGAAAGTGTATAGGTCCAAGCTCACTTGCACTAAGCACAAGATCTGCTATCGATCGTTTGTCTGTGACGTCTGTTGGTATGAAGTGGCATTGATGACCTTTGTCGTAGATCATTGCCGAGGTTTCTTTGCCTAGCTTTTCATCGATATCAGCTATTACCACAGTTGCACCTCTTTTGGCGGCTGCAAAAGCGGTAGCTTGTCCGATCCCCGAAGCTCCTCCGGTGATTATGGCTACTTTGTCTTTTATCCAATCGTCGTTCATGGTTAAAATCCTTTGATTTCGATTCCACTTAAAAAAGCAGATCCTTTTATTGCCTCTAATTGCACATCTATACCTTTTCCATTCACCACTAAAACTCGTGTTTTGATAGGAGTGGCAAAGAAATCTTTCAAGTCTCTAACAATGATTCGATCTTGTGTATTGACTTGAATTGAAAACGATCTTTCAGTATCCACCACCTCTCCTGATTGATCTGTGCCTAAATTATTGGCAAGTTTTTCCCTTTTTTCCTTAGCATAAATTTCCGCAAAGTGAAGAGTAATTTCATACCATCCATTTGGGACATCTGCCTTGAAACTGGATATTGTATCTCGGTGTGTCTGATATACAGGCTCTAAGTCAGATCCAAATATTTCCGATCCTACGCCTACTTTCCAATTTTTTGTTTTTAGCTGGCTGCCATCCAAATATCCAATGCTTCCTTCCTGATATCTTCTTTCGGGAATCCAGATAGCATCTGTTCCTTCATGATGGAAGTAGACATGAGATCCTAAATTCATGCTTATGTCTATCTCTTTCGATGAAAGGTTTTTAAGATTTTCAGGTATGATTTCTACGTAGTAATCTGCATAGTCCTGCAGTTGATCAGTTTTAACCTTGATCTGGTTCTTTCCTTGGATAAATGGGACAGGAATTTCGACCTGCTTTTCGGACACCTCGTACTTTCCAAGTATTTGGTTGTTATGTGTAACTTCTACAGAATTTTGATTGGTAAAGATGACGATTGGATGGGTAAGGCTTTCAGTTGCAGAGAGATCTTTTCTTTTTCTCCACTGTGTATTTCCTATTGCAAGGAAAGGCTCATTGGACAGGGATGCACGATAAAACAAATAGGAATCTTTAGGCAGACGGTTTACAGTTAAAAGGCCTTTACTATTTATCCTTGGAACAGCATCTGATCGGCCCTCAGAACCAAAATCAACAAAGTTCCATATTGTGCCACCCATCACATGGTTTCTTTCATTGATTTGTCTAAGATAATTTGTGTGTAGTCGTGTCTGCCATTCAATACTAAAATCAAATCTCTTGGGATTTACCGAGTGGATTCTTGGATCTGCTCCCGCACCATATTCTGCTACGATGATGCCCTTATCAGGATGTTTCTTATTGAATTCATCAAGGAATAACCCTGCCCCTTCCCAATTGGGGTCATTTCCGTACCAACCAGGGTATAGGTTCCAACCGACCACATCTGTAACATTATTCAAACCCGCTTTTTCATACGTTCTTTTATTGAGGTGATGTGCAATGGTAACGAACCTACTGGGATCTTCTTTTCGAACAGTGCTATCTAGTTTGTTATGTAAGTCGTCCACAATGGGGAAATACTCTTCCTCCGTCAACCCTTCATTAGCTTTATATGCTTTGTTTGGTCTTAAGAGCACTTCATTCATGAAACCCCACATGATCACACTTGAATGATTGTAGTGTTGTCGAATCATTTCAGTAACCATCTGAATGGAATTAGTCGCAAATTCTTCTGAAAGAGAAATGTAGTTAACAATAGGAATCTCTTCCCAGACTAGTATGCCCAGTTCATCGCAAGCTTCAAGGAGTGCAGGGTCTTGCGGATAATGGGCAATGCGAATAAAATTTCCGCCCATTTGCTTAAGCAATTTCATGTCTCTTCTGTGAATTGCATCAGGGAGTGCGTTTCCAAGGTTTTCAAAATCTTGGTGTCTGTTGGCACCTATGAGCTTTAGAGTCTTGCCATTCAGCTTGAATGAAAGATCTGTGTCCATTTCAAACCACCTAAGGCCTGTCTTACCAGTAAAATGATCAATTACTTGTTCTTTTTTACGATCGGTAAGTTCTACCTCCACTTGATACAAATTGGGGTCATCAACCGACCATAATACTGGATTTGAAATCGAGAGGGTGGATGTAATGACATTAGATCCTTTCTTAAGAACTAGTTTTTCAGTTCTAGAAGTAACCAAAGTCATATTTGGGTCATACAACTTGATATTTAAGTTATACTTACCGTCTTTATATGTCTTGATTTTGTTCTTGATTTCAAGGTTCGATCTGTCCCTGACTGTATTTTGAGAAATGTACACACCCTTTGTACTTCCATCAGTCAAATCAAAATGCGTTCCATTTCTTCGTAGCAGATATACATCGCGATAGACCCCACCATAGAAAGTGAAATCAGCAGAAAGGGGAGGTACGTCCTGATTGATAGCATTATCAACTTTGATCAGGATTTCATTTCTCTCATCAAATATTACTTGATCCGATATATCAACGACAAAGGCTGTATAGCCGCCAATGTGTTGACCTACAGCTTTGCCGTTTACAGATACTTGGGTGATCTGGTTAGCTCCTTCAAACTTTAGGAATACTTGATCTTTGCTCGATGAAGCTATAAATAGTTCTTTTTTGTAAAAAGCTTCACCCATATACATGCCTCGTTCATCATCATGAGCATCAACATTATTCCATGTATGCGGGATGTTTACCGTTTGCCAGTCTTGCTTGTTTTGTGAAAACTCCCAATCTGCATTTAAGGAAATATCTTGAGCAAAAACGAGGGTAACGCTGAAAATAAGCCCTAAGGAAAGAGTTTTAGTCATTGTCTAAGTCATTCAATTCAAGCCTAAAAGTATGATCAAATGGAGGACTACATGGAACTGATCCATTACAACAAGGAGTAGGTAGGGTACTTATATCTTCTTGATAAAAATCTAGTCCGTTTACACTGCAAAGTTTAGAGCCTACTCGATTATTTTCAATGTTACCAATAGCACCCTTTTGGAAGCAATGATCAACTGTAACTTCTTCTTTTCGATCTTTTTTTGAATTCTGAAATTCTCAAGGAACAAATGAATAGAAAGCTAGTTGCCACATCTCTCTCCGTACTGCTGTTTTTAGGTTGTGTAGAACAAAGGACGCCAACAGAGAATAATTCACCAAAGTCGGTTGACTATGCTGAGGATCTAAATGAGATTTTAGGTAGTGATATCATTTACGATTGGGCCGAAAGATCATTCAGTCCGATGTATTCAAACATTGGCCTTGTGTTCGATGATTATCCAGGCTTCTTGGGTGCTTATTTCCACTATAATTACAAGAATCGGGTGATTGCAAGGGTCATCAACCTTCCGGATACACTAGTAAAAACACAAGCCACATTTCTTGGAGTCAAGCAAGTTTTTTCCAGAGGGGAGATGAACTATGCTTTTTATGATCAAAACAGCTTCCTTATCGAGATCAATGGATATGATAGCATACCTGTCATGTTTAAACCACCAACCTCCATAGGTGTCAAAAGCATTCGAAACCAAAAATTCGACTACACTTACCAACCTTGGGTTGAGGAAGTGGACGGTTATTTTCGATTTAGAGGTTACATGAACAATCGAGACGATCGAGATCCAGATCCATTTTACCCAATAGCCATGGGTGTCAAAGTTCTCGAAGGCACGGCTACCGACGTTAGTGAAGAGGGCATGAAAGTGGAATCAGAGACAGGTCGTATCTTATTAGCATTCCAGTTGCAAGCTGGAGATCTTTCTGCTGAGTTGATGGATGAAAAACTGAAATCAGCTCCAAATAGTATTTCTCAAGCTAAGCAGTTGATAAAGGAGTGGGTTAATACGGCAATCGGTGACTTACCACTTGACAAAGGAACTGATCTTGAAAGACAAATAGCTGCAAAGGCAGTGCTTGCATTAACCTTCAATGCGTGTATTGGATCAGGCTATTTTGAGGGTAAAGTAGCTACATTCCCTAATCGTGGGAATTATGCCGTACAATACGAATGGGATGCAGCCTTCCAGAATCTAGCATACGAAATGATGGAGCCCAGGCTTGCAGAAGATGCCATTAGCATTCTGACAAGTTCACAACGACCGGATGGTAAAATGGGACAGTTCGTAACATCCACTTATCTAAGACCTACTGAGGTGCAGGTACCACTGATTGGCTGGGCTACTGAGCGAATGTATCGAGATAGAAAGAATGCAGCATTTGTGAAAGAGGTCCTGCCACAGCTAGTGAAAAATATTGATTGGATTTTGGACAATCGAATGACAAGGTTTGGATTAACATCCACTTTGTCTCCTTGGGAGCTGTGGGATGACACCCCTCGGTTGGACAGTGGAGCGATCTTAGCATGTGATTTTAATGCCGACTTGTTGATGCAGATTCGAGCGAGTGAGTATTTGGCCAATGAGATCGGAGAGACAGAGACAGCTGCATATTGCAAAAAGGTAGGAGATGAATTGGCTTCTAAGATGGTAGAAATACTTTATGATGAAGAGGCAAATGTTTTTAGAGATGTCCTCGCGGAAAATGGGGAAATGATGTCTATTTTAACTCCTGCCAACTTTGTCCCTTTACTTGTCGAATTACCGATACCAGAAGACAAAGCAAAAGATATGATTCGTACCTATTTGCTAGATTCTGCCAAATTCTTCGGGTCAGTTCCATTTCCGAGTGTGGCATACGACGAACCAACTTACAACCCTCATAAGCCCGGAAAGCCCAATTCTCTTACCTGGCGGGGACCCACCTGGAAGCCCATGGCTTGGATGATGATGGAAGTGTTGAAAAAGTACGAGTTTGAAGAGGAGTATTGGTTTGCGATGAATCGTATTTATCAACTTATGTTGGAGGATGGTGAGCTTCATGAACTCTTCAACTCTCAGACAGGAGAGGGAATAGGCATTCCACAGCTGGGGTGGACAGCTGCAATCTTTTTGAAGATCAAAGATGAGCTGGAAGCAAACGATAAGAAGACATTGCAATAACGAGAATAATACTATGGATGCATCAATAGTTGATGATTCACTAACGAAAGAAAATATCCAATTCTATCTCGATTATGGGTACTTGATCGCTAATGAGATTATATCAAATGTGGAGATCCA
>JABSPG010000138.1:0-3621 GCA_013214445.1 Ekhidna sp.
TCAGTACTCCTACAATATGCCAATAGGTGTTGTGAGGAAATAATTTTTAAATAGCTTGAATATGAAGATTTTTTTAGCAATCGGTGCCCTTTGGATGGGCTTGTCTACAAATGTATACTGTCAAGACTTGGCATCTTCCATAGCTAAGATTTCATCTGGCAAATACTTCGAAAGAGAGAAAATCAAGTTTGATAGTAAATATTTGGAAGACTTTTCCTTTGCTACGCACCAAGGTAAAACGGTAATACTGGGATCAACAAATAGAGGGATCAGTTTGAAGCGGGATCATCCTTTTGTCATAGCCTTGAGATGGAATGCTGACAAGGTTACCGCTTTACTTGAAATCCCGAAACACGACAAATACTCACAGACTTTTTTTAAGCACTTAAAAAAATTGTTAAATGAGAAAGGTCGAGCTAAGTATATAGGTTATTTTAAAAATGGGAACGATCAGCAAAGTCAGTTCCGCAGGCGAGCGATTATTGATGAATTAGAGAAGAAGTCAACGATCAGCGAATTATTATTTGTAGCTCAAAATGTTTCCGCCAAGGGTGTTGTGTCTTTCGTTCCAAAGAAGTTACCAACTTACAACTTTGACAAGGAAGAATTTATTTTCAACTTTATAGCTAATGGTCGAATTTGCCCATACGTCTATAAAATTTCTACACAAGAAGCATCTCTTTTTGCAAGCAGTTGGACCATCTATTGGGAAGCTAGCACCATAGAAAACAACAACACATTCTACCAAGTATTTTTGGGAGATTTCCCACCTAACTCCCCGAGATTTACTTTTAGTTCCAATGAATGTAACTAATGCTGTGGTCGTATAATGAATTGTACTATTAAGCCGTTCATCCTATCCTTTCTAATTTCCTGCTTCTTCTCAATAAGTAATGCCAATACTAAGGCAGAGTTTTCACGCACGAATGATTTCTCTGTACTGACCTACCCAAAAAGTAAGCCTCCTGATAATAACCTGGCCCCATCCAAAAATCACTTTCATGCGCTTAACACGATTATTGCATTATTAAAGGAGAGGCACTACCTGGGTGGAGACTTAGAAAGCGAGGAAGTTTGGGTGGGAACTGCTGAAAACTATCTCAATACACTTGACAGAAACAAGGTGTTTCTAACCGAAGATTGTGTAGACGCATTTAAAAAGAACTTCAGTCATTTGAATGATAGTTTGAAGTTAGTTGCCGCTTTTGATTTTTATAATCATTATGCCCGAAGAGTCATTGACAGGTACAGTCGGATCAACGAGCTCATTTGTAAAAACTTTGATTTTTCTTTAGACGAGGTTTATGAAACAGATGGCACCAAGAAAAGCTGGGCACTCACTGATGCTGGGCTAGATGACAGATGGAGGTTATATGTTAAATACCAAGTATATAAGCAGCTAAAAGACTCTGTAATTATTGATGATATTAGAAAAGAACTTAAATCAAGCTATAGATTTAGAAAAGCAAACTTTCAAGATTATCAACAGCAGGATGTATTTGGTTGGTTTGTAAATTCAATTACTCAAGCTTACGATCCTCATAGTTGGTACTACACACCGGAAGGGAAAAATAACTATCAGGCTTCCATGAATCTCTCATTTGTAGGATTAGGAATTAAAACAGAATCAAAGGGAGGTTATCATCAGATAACTTACGTTTATGAGGATAGTCCGATTGCTAAGTCAAAGTCCATCTATAAGGAAGACTATATTGTTGGATTAATGAGCCCTAATTCTACCAAAATTGAATCAACAGCTTACTGGAGCAATCGAAGATTTATAAATGCAACTGAAGGAAGTATTGGAGATTCCATCACGATTGTGAAAAGTAATCACTTTGATCTGTCTAATATCGATTGTGTCATTGACACAGTGACTGTTCATTATGACTCAGTAGAAATGAAGCAGGGAAGAGCAAAAGGTGAAATCATACCCCTACAATTAGATGGGGTTGACTATAAAATAGGAGTAATAGATATCCCCAGCTTCTATAGGACTTTGTTTAAAAAAAGCTCTCAGAAAACAACAAGCATGACAGAAGATGTTAAGCAAATCTTAGCAAATTTTGATCATGAATCAATTGATGGCCTTTTGGTAGATCTCAGAAACAATCGAGGAGGAAGTTTAATCGAGGCAATTAATCTAACTGACCTGTTTTTGGATCATGGCACCATTTTACTAACGAAGAATAGAAGTAATAACCTAAAGTCAAATAAGATCTATAAAAAGGGGTATTACTATTCTGGCCCATTAGCAATTCTTGTTAATAACAATAGTGCCTCCGCCTCAGAAATATTTGCAGCTGCTATCCAAGACTATAAGAGGGGATTGATCATTGGTGAGCAAACCTTTGGGAAAGGTAGTGTTCAGAATGTGATAGATCTGGATAAGGAAATTTCGAAATATTCTTTTTCATCAAGAGGTGACCTTGTTTCCGGTGAAGACACGGTAGGCTCAAAATATGGTCAACTAAATGTCACCATATCAAAATATTATCGAGCAACTGGTGAGAGTACCCAATTCAAAGGTGTGATGCCAGATGTAGTATTCAGAATATTCAGGGATGAAACTGGCGAGAGAAAGCTTAAGAATGCTTTGAGCAGTGATAGGACTCTTCGCGCAAACTTTAAAAAAGAGTCAAATTATGTTTCGTCAGATCAAATTGAGAGAATAAGACAGAAGTTCCAAGATGATTTGAAGGTTGATGATGATTTAGCGAGGCTATCAGAGGCTATAAAGACTAAACATTCCACTGTTTCACTTAAGATAGAACGGGCAAGCAATGGTTTGTCAAAAGTCGAAGAGTCTCTCAAGGAGAAGTCAGGGGTGGAAATTGTTGCGAGCTCAGACTCGCATACTGATCTTTCCAAGGATCCCTACCTCAAGGAGGGCCTAAGGCTGCTAGTTGCTTTATTAAATGACTTTTGAACAACTTGGTTTTATCAGTCCTGCAATTTAAAATCCAATGAAATCAATTATTAAACTCCTAATTTTTATCAATTTTATAATAAATGCAGGCCATTTAAGTGGGAAGCAAAAAAAGACATTAAATGAATTAGAGCCTCTGCGAATCCTTTGTGCTGGAGGCAAAGCATTTAATTACACTGCCAATAAAAAAAGTAAAGTCACGATAGCTCTCATAGAAGTAAAGCAAAATGAGTTTAGAGGCACCATACATTGGGATAATATTGATCTTTTTGGAAATGCTTCTTTTTCAGGTAAAGTAGTAAGAGAACTTGATAGCGTAAGCAAGATGACGCTAAAAGGAACTTTTGATGGAGGTAAGATCCGAGGATGGAGTAAAAATGCTAAAGTTCAATTTGATATGGATTTATATCTTGACCATGCTCACAATGTGATTACAGGTAAATACACCATCGATAGAACAGAGCAAACACCCAATCAAACGGGTAGATTGAGATTTGAAGAAGTCATCAAAGAAGAAAGAAACGACCTAAATGCTAGGTACTCGATTTCTTCAGTTTTTCTAAGATCTCCTTTAGAAAGAAAGGAATTATTATTCCCACAAAATTCCCCTGCTTTGAAAACATGGTTTAATGCCTCAAATCAGATTTATGATTTGATAGAATCCAGATTTGAATCAAGAAATGCGGCAGAAG
>JABSPG010000138.1:3631-9072 GCA_013214445.1 Ekhidna sp.
TTGCAAAGAGTTCCCAAGTAACCATTGCGCCTCTCAACTTTTTTGACTATCAGTTGGCATTGATTCGTGTGTCGGATGCAGCTTGGTTGAAAAAGGGATTAGCTTATTATTTTTTATTTGATATCAGAAAATATTTAAATGATGAAGAGAATATCCTGATCAGACTTGATGGGACGAATGCATTTAACAATTCTTCTGATACTATAGCTAAGCTTATTCGTACTAATGCGAATCTGGGCTCTGATAACATTATTGACTATACACATTTTGCATTTTTCTTTAATAGAAATGCGATTGATAATCATGAGATTTTCTACATTATTAATAGATATGATGATCCATTTCTTGTTCGTGATAAGTACTATCTAAAAACACTAAAAAACAGGATAAAACCATCATTTGTTACAGAAGAGAGAAACGGGTTTTTCTATATAAGAATTAATTTCTTGTACCAAGGTAAGTTGCATATCACGACCATTTCTGTTAAAAAACAAACCGGTTATTTTGGTATGCAAAAAGAAGGAAAGGTGATTGGTGGTTTTAGTCAACGAATGTACGCCCCAATAAATTAATGTGGCATTTCTTATGAATAAGAATTTTTGCTGGTAGAATGAACCTTTCCCTAGATGCTAAAAATAGATTTTTGTGCTGCGTAAGGCTAGGTAGTATGCTTGTCAGTGTCTTTAGTATTTGGAGCAGTATACTCGCGCAAGAATCTAGCAACTTTTTAGATCATGATGGGGCAACAGTAAAGACCCGATTCCGTCCACCTGATGATTTTGTAAGAAAGCCTGTTAATGAGAACTCATTTGGGGATTATCTCAGGAATCTGCCCTTAAAAAAGCACAATTCACCTGTCAAATATTTTGATGGGACAGAAAAACCTCATGATGTTTTTGAAGCAGTTGTTGATTTACCAATCGGAAATAGAGATCTTCATCAATGCGCGGATGCCATCATAAGGCTTAGAGCTGATTATTTGAGATCACAAGGAAAATTTGGTGAGATTCATTTCAATCTAACTAATGGTTTTAGAGTCGACTATTTAAAATGGTTAGATGGATTCCGAATAAAAGAAAAAAATAATAAAACATGGTGGGAAAGAACCGAGATTGCTTCTAATGATCTTGATGCAGTTTACTGGGATTACCTTGAATTGGTTTTCTATTTCGCGGGATCTTATTCTCTCAGCAGAGAATTACAGCAAGTTGATATTTCTGATGTGAGAATTGGTGACGTCTTCATTTATGGAGGTTTTCCAGGTCATGCTATCATCGTTGTTGATCTTGTTGTTGATCCTATTTCTGGTAAAAAGCTGATGCAGCTTGCTCAAAGCTATATGCCTGCACAGGAGATTCAAATTTTGAAGAATACGGAGAATGAAGATTTAAGTCCTTGGTTTGAAGCTGAATATACAGATGGAGCCTTCGGTTCCAATGTATTATTCACACCAGAATGGACTTTTTATGAAGGAGAGTTGAAGCGATTCAAATAATTGTGTTTTTCTGGGATATTATATAGAATTGTTCGCTCTCGATCAGGATTTAGATCTTAAATGGAATATTTTAGATCTATCCTGTATGGAATTCTCAGCCAAATGCTCGATTCATCTCGTTTCTAATTGTTGATTTGCTAGTTCCGTAGTAATGCTTAATGATTATAGAAACGCTCTTTCCTGTGATTTCTGATACAGTTTTAGGAGATACTCCTTTTTCACCACAAAGGGTTATAAAGGTCTTTATGGCGATATGTGAGCTGAGAACTGACCATTTCGAAACCATTGTAAATTCCTTATTGCCAGATTTAATTGAAACCTGCTCAACCATATCAGTTAGCTCCGCTAGTTTGCCTACTTCCTTTAGGTAGGTATTGAATTTTTGCTCTGAGATTTTTGGTAGTAAGAAATTATACTTTTTGGCTATTTGAAGTGGGAGAGGCATCAGTGGTATTTCAACATCACTCATATTCTTATGAGTTCTGAGGCATAATTCATCATCTTTAAAATGATATGGAGATAGTCGTGACAAGTCGGAGTATCTCAATCCACAGTAGCAGTTAAATACGAATAAGTCTCTCACCTTTTCAAGTCTCTTGTTATTCTCCAGATCCAAATCTACTAGTGCTCGAACTTCATTTTCTATTAAGTAGATGATCGGAGGAGTGAC
The DNA here is from genome assembly GCA_013214445.1 of Ekhidna sp. Taxonomy (GTDB): domain Bacteria; phylum Bacteroidota; class Bacteroidia; order Cytophagales; family Cyclobacteriaceae; genus Ekhidna. The sequence continues at coordinate 5,797 of JABSPG010000138.1, forward strand.
TTTATTTACTTTAAGTTCAGAGATTTCTGCTGGAATCGGATATCCACTTCTTTTTAAATGTCGAAGGAGTACTTTTAAGTTTTTGACACTAGCCCCGGAAGTACTATCTTGAAGGCCCCTATCTCCAAGTGCATTGACATATTCCCTTGATAGAAAATTCAGGTATTTCTTATAAAACTCAATAGTCATATCCTTCACTTTGAGTTTACGCTTGTAAGCTATCTCAAATGACTTAAGGTGATGTCGGCAGGTCTTATAGCTCTGAGTTGTGGTTCTACTTTTACTGGAATTATCTATAAATGCACTGAATAAGGGTATAATCAAGGCGTTATTTAGTTCTTCAATGCTCTCCTTTACTTCTTCCTTTTGGCTGTATTTCCTTTTAACTTCATCAGCATATGGTTCACTATCCTCTAGTTGGAGTGATCTGACCAACCCTAGAATTTCTTCTTTTTTTAGGGCTACTTGGGAATTAGCCTTTCTATCGTTTTTAGTTCTTTCAATAATGAGCTCTTGATTTGTTTTGTTTTTGCTTAAAGCTCTTGAAGAGTTTATCGTTTGCTTTTGCGGTGACCAAAACTCTGGTTTTACCTTGATGCCTGTAGAGAAATCAGCCCATTTCTCTCTGTGTGTATAACGGACGTAGATGACGCACTCACCATGTTTGTTGACTTTACTTTTTCGAATCACTGCCTTTACTGTTGCCATAGCCCTAAGGTAAAGAAGGTCAAGTAATAGGTCAAGTGATTTTAAGAATTTTGGTGTTTTTAGGTTATGTAAATCTTCTTTAAATATCCTTTAAGGGTGTTTTAAAGGTATTATTAGTGTTTAGGTTCGATTCCCCTACGGACTGCTTAGAAAGGTCTTTCATGCAATCGAAAGGCCTTTTTTTATCCTCTGTTGTTATGGCTGTCGTCAAAGAACAAAGCAACTCTAGCTGGAACTACTTTTGTACTCTTCAGCTACAGGAACAAGAAAAGAGTTCACTCTAGATCGACTAAGTGTTGAATATTTTGCAATTACTGGTTACTTGTACAGCAGTTAGCTCCATTATCTTTAATGTACTTCCTAGGTTCTAAGTTTAAGTGAATACGTCGAGGAAAGGCATAAGTATTAGCAGCCATTTTATATTGCTTTTAGACTGTCGAGGTTATATACTTTCAAAAAGAAATCAAGCCCGAATCTATCTGCCGGTTGTGCGATTGCCTATTCCATTTAAATGGTGACCTGAGGTAAGTCATGATTTTGAAAAAAACAATTTAGAATGGATTTGAAATTTATTGATTTGCTTTTTTTTGATTTGACCGATATCTACCCCCTAATAACCAACTTGTGCTACCTACTCATTTAGGGCTTTTTTTCTTTTGAAGTCATAAATATTTGTATTGATGACAAGATTTTTGATTTCACTTTTTTCAACCCTTCTGATCATCAGGTGCTCAATGAAGGGTCCTTCGCAAGAGGGTCCAAACCAATCTAAGAAGCCAAACATTATCGTATTTTATGTTGATGATTTGGGTTTTGGTGATTTGAGTAGCTATGGGGCTACAGGAGTTCAGACAAAGTACGTAGATAGACTGGTAGATCATGGGCTTAAATTAACTGATGCGCACAGTACAGCAGCTACTTGCACACCAAGCAGATACTCACTTCTTACAGGTGAGTATGCTTTTAGGAACAATGCTAAAATTCTTCCAGGCGATGCGCCACTGCTGATAGATACGACAAAAACAACTCTGCCCAGAATTTTGGCAAGAGCGGGCTATAAAAGTGCTGTGGTAGGTAAATGGCACTTGGGACTTGGACTTGGTCAAGTAAATTGGAATGAAAAAGTATCTCCAGGGCCACTTGAGTTGGGTTTTGACTACAGCTTTTTGCTGCCAGCTACAGGGGACAGGGTACCTACCGTCTACTTGGAAAACCATGATGTTGTGAATCTAGATCCTTCACAACCTATCAATGTGTCATACAAGAAAGATCTTGGTCAGCAAAAAGCGACAAAAGAGAATGCAAGGTTCATTTCAGATAAACAGCATAGTCAGACATTGATCAATGGTGTAGGCCGAATAGGAGCGATGACTGGAGGAGAAAGCGCTCTTTGGATAGATGAAGAATTTCCTAATGTATTCACAGGAAAGGCCATAGAGTTTATTGAGCACAATCAGGAGGATCCATTCTTTCTATTCTTCTCTTTTCACGATATTCATGTACCTCGATTACCTCATGAAAAATTCCAGGGTAAAAGTGAAATGGGACCTAGAGGTGATGCAATTGTGCAAATGGACTGGATGACAGGCCAGATTGTTCAGAAGCTGGAAGAGTTGGGTATTGATAAGAATACCATGATTGTTTTTACAAGTGACAATGGTCCGGTTTTGAACGATGGTTATGAGGATTTAGCTGAGGAAAAGATCGGCAATCATAAGCCAGCAGGACCTTACAGAGGTGGAAAATACAGTGCCTTTGAAGCTGGTACCAGAGTACCAACGGTGGTGTACTGGCCAGGGAAAGTACAGCAAGGGGTGAGCAACGCGTTGATATCCCAGGTGGATATGATGGCTTCATTTGCAGCTTTGGTAGAGATAGAACTTCAAGAGGGAGAAGGAATTGATAGCGAGAATCAGCTGGAAGCCCTGTTAGGAAATGATCCTAATGGTCGCGAATACATGTTAGAGGAGTCCTATACCTTGGGTATAAGAAATAATGAATGGAAGTACATTCTCCCCATTCCTGCCGACAAGAACATCCCTAAGTGGATGACTGTCAAAAAGGTAGAGACAGGTTTTTCAAGTGAGGAACAGTTGTTTAACTTGAAAAAAGACGAAGGAGAAATGATTAATCTTGCAAATGATTATCCGGAGATTGTTAGTCAACTTAGGGCTAAATTGGATGAGATTAAGAACGTAGAAATGTTGCCCGAATGAGTTGGTTGAGCTTGCTAGTCCGGGCCTTGATTGGGTTCATAGTTTTAATGATGTGATGCTGAAAAGGGAAATATTATATGTGATCAAATTGCTGGTTTTAGTAAGCCGGCAATTTGCGTTTCAGGCCACTGAGGATGATGAGTTTTCATTGCAGTATTTTGACATATCAACGGGCCTTTCTAACAACTACGTGTCCAAAATAGTCAAAGATGATTTGGGCTTTTTCTGGTTCGCCTGTGAGGGAGGGATCAACCGCTTTGATGGAGAGAACATTCAAATTTTACGCCCAGATGAGCGGTACTCTCAACTAAAGAATGAGAACATTGAGACGCTATTCAAGGACAGTGCTGGT
>JABSPG010000139.1 GCA_013214445.1 Ekhidna sp.
TCCTTTCCTCTGCTCCTCCTTACGCTTGTATGAATACCCCCTTTGATCAAATGATTCGCAAATCGATCAATGGTGTCTGGATCTGCTTTAGTAAAAGAAGCTTCAGAAATAGGATTATACTCAATGATATTGACACGCACTCCAGGTACTTTTCGAGCATATTTTAGCAGCTTGTCTGCATCTTCAATCGAGTCGTTAAAATCATAGAATAAAATGTATTCGAAGGTGATTCGATTGCCCGTCTTCTCATAAAAATAGATCAACGCTTTTAAGAGAACTGCCAATGTATTCGTCTCGTTGATCGGCATAATTGTATCCCTCTTTTTGTCATCTGCTGCATGCAACGATAGCGCCAGGTTGAACTTAACCTGATCATCTGCCAGCTTCATTATCATCTTAGCAATACCTGCGGTGGAGACGGTGATACGCTTAGGCGACATATTCAAACCTTCCTCGGAAGTAATTCGATCAATGCCCTCCATCATGCCTTTATAATTTAGGAGAGGCTCCCCCATACCCATGAACACAATGTTGGAGAGTGGTTTTTGATAATGTTCTTCAGCTTGATCTCTGATGGCAACTACTTGATCATAAATCTCACCCCCATCCAGATTTCTTTCTCTCTTCATGTAACCGGTTGCACAAAACTTGCAGCTAAGCGAACAACCCACTTGAGAGGAAACGCAGGCTGTCATGCGATCATCAGCAGGAATGAGCACACCCTCAATTAGATGCTTATCATGTAATCGAAAAGCTGATTTGATCGTGCCATCATTCGAAAGTTGTGAATCGTCAATTGAAATATGATTAATTACGAACTCCTTCTTCAGCTTATCCCTAAGAGCTTTTGAAAGATTGGACATCTCATCAAAGGTCTTGGCTGATTTGCTCCAAATCCATTCCCAAACTTGCTTGGCCCGAAATTTCTTCTCTCCATTTGATTCGAACCAAGTCGTTAGAGTCTCCAGCGATTCCTTCCTGATGTCCTTCATGTTGCAAAGGTACGAAGCAGGTTGCAGTTCTTTTGCTAATTTAGTCTGGTGACGTTCATAGATAACTTAAATAAAGCCATCGGAAAAGCTGTCTCTTGGCTATCGTTGATACTTGTGCTTGTGATCGTAGTTGACGTAATCCTTCGCTACACCCTAAGTATTACATCAGCTGCATCCTTCGAAATGGAATGGCACCTTTTTGCAGTCATTTTTTTAGTTGGAGCGGCTTACACATTACAAGAGGACAAACATGTGCGAGTAGATGTTTTTTACCACAAATACTCTGAAAAGACTAAGGCATGGGTAAATCTGGTGGGAACCCTCGTGCTTTTACTCCCATTTTGCTGCATTGCATTTTGGGAGTCGCTATCCTTCGTGGGGAGCTCTTATGAATTGTCAGAGACTAGTCCTCAGCCTGGTGGACTCCCGGCAAGGTGGGTCATCAAAGCTACCATTCCGTTAGGATTTTTCTTACTTGGTCTCCAAGGCATATCAGTTATTTTCAGATCAATTAGCACCATCAATGGCAGAGTATAAAGACGATTTTCATAAAGAGGGTGATAATGCACCGAAGTGGCTAAAAACGATTCAACTGAATAGTTGGGAGGCGGAACTACTCATCTCTGCACTTGTGCTATACGCCTTATTTCAGGTCCCTGATTTCTTAGATAATTTCCGTTACCGAAACTTCGAACGTGGAAGCATCTTTATCTGGATTTTCAGTGCAATAGAAAACAGCATCCAGTTACTCCAATTTGGATACATATTACACATTATGGTTCGTGGCATCTGGGTCGCCTCTGTAGGTTTTAGCTACGTTTTCCCAAAGGGGATAAATACTGGGAACTTAAAATTCAAAGGCAAGTTCAAAAAGGAACTGGAAAAAAACTCATCATTTGTCAAGAGTGTTCTTAAACTAGAAGAGCTTTCGTCGATGATATACGGACTCAGCTTTACAGTGTTTGGGACGTTTATGGGTATCAGCACCCTCCTATTTTTCTACATCATTGTCATGACCTACACCTCCCCAATGATGCCGGACTCTTTCATTGAAAATGAGGCGTTTTTTGGGATTTTTTCGCTGATCTACCTTATATGCATCGTACTCCTTCTCATTGACTTCATTACTTCAGGGCTTTTTCGCAGAAAAGAATGGGCAGTTGACTGGTTTTATCCGATTGCATGGTTTTTCCGTATTCTCACCTTGTCATTTATGTACCGCCGATCCATGCTGGTACTCCTTTCCAATTTAAAAGGATGGAAGTCACGATCAGTTTCTGTGATCATTGCATTGGTTCTCCTCGGCTTTTGGTTCCTCAGAGAGAAGAAAGGAGATAATCGCGTAGAGAGTTACTATTCAAGGACAGAAAAATCAGAATTCATTTCGGAGAATTATGAAAGCCTTAGAAATGAGGATGATTATCTGCTTGCATCTATTCAATCTGACATTATATCTGACTCTTATTTGAAGTTGTTTTTAAAAGACATTTCCCTTTTTAGGGAAACACAGGATTCTCAATGGGATGCCGATGAAATTAAGTGGAAAAAACAGTCATCTGATTCGTCATCCTTTTATCTAAATAAGCTACTGAATATAATGGTGGATAGCACCGAAATTCAGACACTTAATTGGGTAAATGCTCAGCATCCTGTAGAGAATTTTTATGGATTTTTCGTCTATATTGATCTACTGGATATCGAGCGGGGGCCGCATCATTTAAAGATCGTTGTAGACTCTACCGAAATGAATGATTTTGAGAAGAACAGGTGGAAAAATGGCACTTTCAACAAGGAACTCTTAGCCAATATCCAATTTCAATATGATAAGTAAAACAAGTCAATACCACCGCTAACCTTTATCTCATGACATTGCTAGGCTAATGATCGAATACCTTCCTATCATATTATTTGGAGCAATCTTTTTGCTCATTCTAATTGGTTATCCTGTTGCCTTCACGCTAGGAGGTATTTCCATATTGGTTGGTGTCTTAGTCTTCGATGTGGACTTCTTCTATCTCCTTTCTCTTCGTATCTATGGCACTATGCAAAATTTTGTTTTGCTAGCCGTTCCACTCTTCATTTTCATGGGGATGATGCTGGAAAAGTCTGGTATTGCTGAACGTCTGCTCCATACCATGAGCATGCTTTTTGGAAATATCCGAGGTGGACTGGCGATTGCCGTAGTGGTGGTAGGGGCTATGCTTGCAGCCTCTACAGGAATCGTGGGAGCGACGGTTGTCACTATGGGTCTAATCAGCTTGCCTACCATGTTGAAAAATGGATATGGCCCAAGGATTAGTACAGGAGTCATCGCTTCTTCTGGCACATTAGGTCAGATTATTCCTCCATCTGTGGTTTTGGTCTTGCTGGGTAGTGTACTAAATGTTTCGGTCGGCGACCTTTTCCTTGCAGCGGTAATTCCAGGCATCTGTCTAGTGGTCATCTATCTACTTTACATCGTCATCTACGGACAAATATTTCCAGATAGAGTGCCTAAGGTGTCCAAGGAACAGCTTCAAGCATTTCGGACAGAAGGATTTTCCTTTGAGGTAATCAAATCGTTTCTCTTCCCCTTTATTTTGATACTTATTGTATTGGGTTCAATCTTCGCGGGCATTGCCTCTCCAACAGAAGCAGCTGGTGTCGGTGCTTTTGGAGCGATGATTCTAGCAATAGTCAGCAAAAAATTCAACCTAAAAATGCTCAAAGAAGTCATGAAAGAAACGACCATGCTAACCTCCATGGTCTTCATGATCTTGGTAGGAGCGACCGCTTTTTCCCTTGTCTTTAGAGGGTTGGAAGGAGACAAATTCTTATTGGAATTAATTGAATCTGCAAACCTTAATCCCACCAGTTTCCTGATATTAGTCATGGTCATCGTGTTCATCTCTGGTTTCTTCATAGACTTCATAGAGATTGTATTCATTATCGTACCAGTAGTCGCTCCGATCTTTGTTTCGCTAGGAGTAGACCTTATCTGGGTAGGTATTTTGCTTGCCGTTAATCTTCAAACATCTTTTCTGACTCCCCCATTTGGATTTGCGTTGTTCTATTTGAAAGGAGTTGCACCCCCTGGGGTGAAGACAAGCCACATCTATCAGGGCATCATTCCCTTTGTGATCATACAGCTTATTTTTCTAATTATTCTGATGGTTTTTCCTTCCATTATTGGGTAGACTTGGGACTGGAACAACCATAATTTCAAAAACCAAAGAATTAATCTGGATACTGGAAGGAGAAAAAGAAAAGGGATCCTCAATTATCTATCACCGCTTTAATAGTCTTCAGGCGACTAAGCTTGCACATCGAAGAACCAGATAGCTAATATTGTCTAGTCCTAGATTCAATGGATTTTCAAATCACTTGCTTTTTTCTATCGCCTGAAGGACGTCAGTCAAGATGTCATCCTCATGCTCCAAACCCACAGAAAGACGTACCAATCCATCGCTTATCCCTACACTATTCCGTTCATCCTGACTTAGTTTACTATGCGTAGTAGATGCTGGATGCGTTGCTATTGTTCTGGTGTCTCCTAGGTTTGCAGAGATAGAAATCATCTCCAGATTATCCAAGAACTTTCGGCCCTGTTCGATTCCTCCTGATAGTTCAAAGGTGACAATCCCTCCTCCTTTTCGCATTTGTTTCTTTGCCAGCTCATGCTGTGGGTGAGATTTCAAAAAAGGATACCTAACAAAATTGATATCGGCATGGCCTTCAAGTCGATCAGCTATGTGTAATGCGTTTGCACTGTGTTTATCCATTCGAACGGCGAGTGTTTCTAGGCTTTTGGAAAGCAGCCACCCATGAAATGGAGACATTGAGGGACCAGTATGCCTCGCTAAATACTTCAAATCTGGATATAGATCTTCTGTCGTCAAAACAGCACCTCCTAGCACTCGACCCTGACCATCGATAAATTTGGTAGCAGAGTGCGTAACTACATGTGCTCCCCAGTCAGCGGGGTTTTGCAAATACGGAGTTGCAAAGCAATTATCCACATTCACGATGAGTTTGTGCTTCTCTCCCAATTTGCCGATCATCTCCATATCTAGCAATTCCAGTGCAGGATTAGAAGGTGTCTCAAAAAACAGCATTTTAGTATTTGGCAGTATAGCAGCCTCCCAATCCTGTTCCTCATTGCCATCGACATAGGTATGAGTGATCCCCCAACGAGGCAACAGTTTGGTCATTATCTGGTGAGTAGACCCAAAAAGCGCGCGTGAGGCAACAATGTGATCTCCCTGTTTTAAAAAAGCGACTATGCTGGCGAACATTGCTGACATACCGCTAGAAGTAGCGATACCTTTTGGAAGTCCCTCTAGTAGACAGAGTTTATCTATGAATTCATCATTGTTAGGATTAGAATATCTCGAATAAATACTGCCTTCTTTCTCATCGGCAAACTGCGCTCTTGCATCCTCAGCATCTTCAAATAAGAAACTAGAGGTAGCATAGATAGGCACTGAGTGTTCACTATTCTCAGACCGCTTAGCTTGCTCCCTAATCGCAGTGGTTTCGAACTTTTTCTCTTTCATAGCGCTTTCTACTTTTATTGACCAAATTTAAAATCCAAATAGATGAAAGAAATAACTGTTTTAGAATTAAAGAAATTAATGGATGAAAAAGCAGACTTTCAACTAATAGATGTTCGCAGGAAAGACGAATATGACTTTGCTAACCTAAATGGAGAACTAATCACTTTGGACGAAGTGCCACAAAACATTGAAAAAATTCATCGAGACAAAAAAGTGATCATGCAGTGCAGAAGTGGAAAGCGTAGTGCTGACGCTATCGCTTACCTTGAACAAAACCATGGGTTCGATAACTTATACAATCTAAAAGGTGGCATCTTGGCTTGGTCGGATGAAGTGGACCCCACCGTTCCAAAATACTAATCACATTATTTTGTCGTAGAAGACACGCTCGCTGACATCCATCCAGCCTCCAACATTCTTTTTGAATTTGTCAAAAGCCTCAAAAACCTTTTTGCTTGCTGGGTCACTTTCTGTAATTTCTATAATCGCTTCCTTGGTGTGAACTTTCAGCCTTTCAAGTACCTCATCAGGGAACTGAGTCACAGTTACGTCTGTCTCGTCAATGATCTTTTTCAGATACTGTCCATTTCTGGCATCAAACTCAGCACCCATCCATCTGCCTGTTCGATAGCAAGCTGTTCTAATAATCTCTTGCAAATCAGTAGGTAAGCTTTCCAATTTCTCCTTGTTTACTAGCATCTCTAGCGCCGGACCTGGCTCGTGCCATCCAGGGTAGTAGTAGTAATTCGCGACGTTATAAAAACCCATCAAATAATCATGATAAGGTCCGATCCATTCGGTAGCGTCTATGACTCCCCTCTCCAAATTGGTATAAATCTCCCCACCAGAAACCAACACTGGAGTCCCTCCAGCCTTTTCCAAGACCTTAGCACCAAGTCCAGGAATCCGCATTTTCAGACCTTTTAAGTCATCAACTGTCTCAATAGCTTTCTTAAACCATCCAGCCATCTGAACCCCAGTATTTCCACATAGAAAAGGATGAATATTGAATGGTTCATATAGCTCCTCCCATAGCTTATCGCCACCTCCTGAGATAATCCAAGCACTCATCTGCTGGGCATTCATTCCAAATGGCACTGCCGCAAAAAACGGAGAGGCGGGTATTTTACCAGTCCAGTAGTAAGCGGCTCCATGATTCATTTCAACCGCTCCATTGCTCACCGCATCGAAACCCTCAAGGGCAGGTATTAGCTCTCCCCCGCCATAAACGGTGATTTCCATTCGACCTCCAGACATCTTCTTCACCCAGTCCGCCATGAGTTGACATCCCTCACCCACAACTGGGAAATTGGGTGGCCAGGTGGTTGTCATCTTCCATCGATACGTGTTGTTAAAGTTGATGTAGGGACCTTGAGACTTTTCTTCAGATTTGACACATGAAGCTATGGAGGTAGCCCCTGCCGCAGCGAGCGCCGATTTGGTGAGGAAGTTTCTGCGTTTCATATTTCTAAAGTTAGACGTTCTGTAGATAGCGCTAATAAAATACTCTTCAAAAAACTTCCAAAAGCTGTTAGTCTACGGAAATCACTATCTTTAAAGGACAAAACTACACTGCCATGAAAAAGACACTACTTCTTCTTTCTGCTGCTTCTTTATTTGTTTTTGGGTGTTCTCAAAATGAGGACGGAGCTTCACCCATTCTCAATACAGAAAACAGCATAATTATTACCGGAATCAATGAGTCTATCTCATACACATTTACCAGTAATAGTGGACGTACAGAAAGCAGCGTACCTGATGATATAAATATGATCCAAATTCTCATCTTGGATGAAAGCAATCAAGTTGTCTATGAACAATATCACTACAACAGCAATGCCTACAATCAGTATTACTATGACAGTGCAGATCATGCAGGAGAAGAATACATGTTTGAAAACACTTTACCTGACACATTATATATCCCACCTTTAGCTGACGGGCAATATACCGTTTTAGCTTCGACAAGCTACGCAAGCTACTACGATCATCATTATGCCGAAGACAGCAGCTATGGAGCTTATCCTTTTATTGAGTCTTATCAGGTTTCAGATGCCCCAATTTTTGTAGGCAAGGAAACTACAGAGGTTTCTCAAGAAACCGATGCGGTCGTAGTACTTGACATGAAAAACGTTTCATCTCGAATAGACTTAAACATTGCATCCTCTTCGGAAGAATGGAATCTGGAGTTAAACATGGAAACAGGAAACAGTCTGATCTATTCATTTGCAACGGAGAGCTTAGAAAACACTGGATATGAGTACGATTACTTGCACATCTACAGAGATGGATACTACAATCAAACCTCGTACTATTTCCTACCAAGAGATCTTAAAAGTATAAATCTATGGTTCTATGAATATCAGACTAATGTAAGCGCCAACTTTGAATTCGATATAGATCCAGATCTCACCCTGCAAACAGGTGATGTTTTCAGTCTAAATATTGATATCGATCAGTTGATCGAAGGTGGAGGTTCTGCAGGGTTTAGTTGGGATTCCATTGATTGGAATGATGTTGGGGAGATCAGTATCCCATAGTCACAAATATTTAATTTAAAACCCCAATTAATAAGCTTGATTGGGGTTTTTACTTTTTAAGACTTTATCTCCTCTTGACCATCAGCATGCAAGGCAAACCTTCCCTTTTCTCTAGGGTGCACAAATTCATCTTTTGGCCATGGCCATCCCCCAAATTGGGTACGTTGGTACTCTCGGATGGTATCATAAATCTCTTCTTGTGTATTCATCACAAAAGGCCCTTGCTGCACTACAGGCTCCCAAATCGGTCTTCCCTGCAGCAAAAGAAAATGAGCTTCTTCAGGCCCGTTTTTTATGGTAGTCACCTTTTCAGCAGATAGATCGACCCCTTGATCTTTACGTATCGCCTGCCCGTCAATAGAAACGGACTCTCCCTTGTAAAAAAACAATGACCTGGTGGCTTCACTATTTGCAGTTGGAAGAGTCAATGACCCATTCGCTTCGATTCTTATCAGCCATACTGCTACACCATTTGCAGGGTCAGCAGCCCAGGAATCTGGTGTAGTGTAAAGTGCTTTGGTTTCCTCAAAATCACCTGCAATAATTGTGACTTCTGCATCGGTCGTCTTGTGAACAGGTATCTCTTCCGCCCATAGCATTTTGTAATGAGGCTCAACAAATTTGCTCTTCCGAGGTAGATTCAACCAGATCTGAAACAGTAGTAATGGATTATCAGCGTTCTCATTTACCAAGGGAAACATCTCAGAATGAAGCACTCCCTTACCAGCAGTCATCCACTGAACATCTCCTTGTCCAAATCTACCCGTTGCACCCATCGAATCTGAATGGTCTACCAAACCCTCTGGCACCACAGTAATCGTTTCAAACCCTCGGTGCGGATGTTGAGGAAAACCAGGGACAGTTTGCCCATGGTACATACGCCACCC
>JABSPG010000014.1 GCA_013214445.1 Ekhidna sp.
GATTTACTTTAAAAGAAAGGTCTTGGTAGAATGGGATAGCGGATGTTCCTGTTGCAGCGAGGCTTGCAATTCCGTATCTATACGATGCAACGAAAGAGGAATTGTTTTCTCTTTTTATGGGACCCTCTGCCATAAACTCTACTCCCGAGAATGCTGATAGCTGCCCTGTGAATTCGAACTTGTCTGTGTTGCCATTTCTAAAAAACACATCAAAAACTGCTGCGTTTGCATTTCCATATTCTGCTGGGAAGGCACCTGTTAAAAAGTCAGAAGTACGCAAAAGATTTGTATTCAATGCATTTACAGGGCCACCACTTGTTCCTTGGGTTGCAAAGTGATTTGTTGTTGCGATGGGAATTCCCTCCACTCGCCACAGCAAGCCAGAGGGTGAATTTCCTCGTACGACAATGTCATTACGGGCATCATTTGTGGAGTTTACCCCTGCAAAGGATGCAGCCAGCTTTGCCACGTCATTTCTACCCCCAGAAAACCGGGTAACCTCTTCAAGGCTAAATGTTCTTGCACTTACCTTGGCCAGGTCATTAATGGGGAGGTCTTTATCTGCGGAAGCAGTCACTACTACCTCTTGCAAGGTTTCTACAGACTCTTCAAGCAGCACCCTTAGTACCACTTCTTTTCCGGATGTGACCAATACATTTGGAAGTGTCACGGATTTATAGCCGATGTAGGTGACTGCAAAGGTTTGCCTACCCACCGGTACATCATCTAGTCTAAATTCACCATTTACGTCAGCAATATTTCCAACGACTGGATCAGAGCCTACAAGTTGTATGGTAGCTCCAATAAGCGGATACTCTACTTGTGCATCTAGTATTACACCCTTTACTGTTTGGGTCTGCGCCAATACAGCTATCGATGTGAGTATTCCAAGTAGGGTTAAGACAGCTTTTGAGGTTTTCATCGTGTTTGTTAATTATTGATTCGATTGCTAACCTATTAGTATGTATTTCTTGATGAAACGCGAAAAACAGGGAGGAGGCCATTTTTTGTGCTGAAACCTCATTTTTTACAATTGAATCGTTTCTGAATGGTCGAAATGGGTGTTTTCCGTTTCACCCTTAAAAATCCTTGTTTTAGGGTACTATTCTACCTGTTCATTTCTGCTTGGCTATCGGAAGAGACATGTACTAAGCTATCTTTATGGAAGAATGAAAATACGAGAGATACATGTCAGATGGTTTGGTATTCTATTTATTGCGTCACTAGCAACTATTGGTGATTGCATAGGGGAGAGAGTTGACTTCTGGTTCGTCCTGAAAGAGTACTTCATTTCTTTGACTTTTACTTTGCTGTATTGGAATGGGTCTTTCGCTCTAATTGGTTTTTTTAGGAGACGATTTCCTGAAATAAGTAAAACAGGAAAGCGGTTAATTTATAGTGGACTTTGTATTGTTCTATGGATTCCACTTGGTGGGATGCCTCTCAAGCTTTTCTACAGTGCAGTAGGGTGGCGAGAGCCATTTGATTTTTCTACACATTTTGGCTATTTCCCTTTTAGTCTTACTGCGTCCATCTTGGTTACGCTTTCTTATGAAGCCTTTTATTTCTTCGATAAGTGGAAGGAGCAGTTTCGATTGAATGAGCAATTAAAAAATCAGCAAATTAGAACACAGTACGAAGTGCTCCAAAATCAGATGAGTCCTCACTTTCTGTTCAATAGCCTAAATACGCTGACAAGTATCATTCCCGAGAACGCTGATGCTGCAGTGGCCTTCACGGAACGGCTATCGGATGTTTACAGATACATTCTGCAGAATAAGGATCGTGAGCTTGTGACGTTGCAGGAAGAGATTGCTTTTGTTAAGTCGTATATGTTTTTACTCCATATGAGATACCCCGATAATCTCACAGTAGATTTTAATATTGAGGAGCGGTATTATGACCTTACAATACCTCCATTGACCATTCAGATGTTAGCTGAAAATGCCATTAAGCACAACGTGGTTTCGAAATCCAAACCATTGAACATTGATATTTACATAGAAAATGGCAAATCGGTGGTAGTTAAGAATAACCTGCAGCGAAAAGAAAGTTTGGAAAAATCGACAAAAACAGGACTTGAAAACATTCGGAAGCGATACCGTATTCTGGGTGGAAAAGAGATTGATATAATTACCAGCGCATCAAATTATATGGTGGCTGTACCCCTAATTAATCTTTTAGAAGAACGAGATCTTAACATGGCTTAATCGGATTCAAGTTGACCACTGAAATTACATATTATCATCCTTATCATTTCACATTAAACCAATGAAAGTCCTTATTATCGAAGATGAGGCTCCTGCTTTTAGGAGATTAGAAAAGATACTATTAGAAATTGATCCCACCATCGAAATACTCGAAGTGCTTGATAGTGTGGAGGACACAGTCAAATGGATGAATAATCACGCTAAACCCGATTTGGCTTTAATGGACATTCAGATAAGCGATGGGATAAGTTTTCAGATCTTTGATCAATTTGAAGTAGAATGTCCTGTGATTTTCACTACTGCTTTTGATGAATATTTACTTAAAGCCTTCAAGGTAAATAGCATCGATTATCTACTCAAACCAATCAAAAAGGAAGATCTGGAAGGTGCGCTTGAAAAATATAGAACCCTGAAATCCAGTTTCAATACAGAAGTGGATATGAGCGCATTGCTAAATCAAATCAACTTGACTGAGGTAAAATACAAATCGCGATTTTTGGTCAAACAGGGGGATAAGATGCTTGCCATAAGATCAGAGGACATTGTTTGCTTTCAAAGCAAGCATGGAGTCGTGCACATCAATACAAAAACCGCGAAAATATACCTTTCTGACTTTACGCTAGATGAACTGACTCACCAATTGGATCCTCAGTTGTTTTGTAGAGCAAACCGACAATTCATTGTCAATGCGGATTACATCGAAATGGTGGAAAAATACTTTAAGGGTAAGCTTCTAGTCAAAATGGAAGGCTTCTCCGAAGATCAAATTCTGGTCAGTAGTGAGCGTGCTACCACCTTTAAGCAATGGCTTGATCAGTAGGATTTGGGCCTTTTCTTTTTCTTATTGGATAGAAAACGAAACGCGTTGACCATTTTGTAGGTGCCAATGACCCCTGCAACTCCTCCTGTTACAAGTAAGACTTGGCCGAATTGATCATTGTTTCTTCCAAGCATGAGTCCACCAGCTATGGTAGTCGTATATCCCAGTGTTGCAATGAGAATTCCGCTTTGGAACTTTGATTGCGTCATTTCAAGATTCAGATTGATTTGGTCTACGTCTGTTTGAAGAGCCAAAAGTTGGATTTTCAACGAATCATATTCAGTCGAATCTTGACCATAACTCCACGAAGGGAAGACAATGAATAAAGTGATTAGCGTTAGTGCTCGATAAACCATTCTTTAAAGTGATTTACTTTTTCTCGGCTAAGTATAAATTCCTCCTTTGTAGGAATAGCCAAGGATAGTGTCAGTCTTTGATTTTTATAAGGTTTAATCTCTTTTATTGCCTCTTTGTTTACAATATGTTTCCTGTTTATGCGAAAAAAATCTTGATTTGAAAGGAGATCGTTTTCCAGTTGCTCTAAGGTAAAGTCGGTTAGATAGGTTTTGCCGTCGGTAATATCTACGGTATGTACAATCTTATTTTGTGAATAGAAGTAAGCAAGTTCTGACTGCTTTTTGGGAATTAGCTTTTGACCGGATTTTAACAAAAATCGTTTGGTTTGTTCTTTACCAAATCGATTCAGAATTTCTTTGATGTCGTTTTTCTCATTGCCAATCCTCTGAAATTTCTTTAAGGCTTTTATTAAATCTTCTTCCTCTATAGGCTTGAGTAAATAATGTAGACTTTTAAAATCAAAAGCTTTAATCGTATATTCATCAAAGGCGGTAGTGAAAACTATTGGAACGGTTAGATCCAGGGTATCAAAAATTTCAAAACATGTGCCATCAGCCAGATGGATGTCAGAAAAAATCAAGTCCAGTTGCCCATTATTCGTTTTTAGGTATTGTATAGAATCTCTCACAGTATCCGTTGTATGGATAATTTCTGCGGTGGGATGAACTTTAAGGAGCAGACGAGCTAATCGACTGGCTGCAAGTTTTTCATCTTCAATAATCAGTACTTTCATTCTCAGTATTAAATTATCGGTAGTTTAACAATGTAATTGTCTTCAGTTTCCAGTACTTCAGGGATTGTTGTAGTCAAAATCATGTACCGGTCTTTGATGTTTGCTAAGCCTAAACCAGATTTTTCGGGCTTGTTGCTTCTCAGTTTTTTGGCATTTTTAACCACAATCTTGTCCGATTGTTCTGAAATGTGAATCTTCAGTGGGAATGAACTAGAAACTTCATTGTGCTTAATGGCATTTTCAACCAATAGTTGAAGAGTGGCTGGAGGTATTTTATGACCATTGGGATTAGCTAAATCAACATCAATATTCAAGCTATCCTGAAAACGTATTCTAAGCAAAAAGAGGTAGGATTCGAGGAATTCTAATTCCTCCTTAAGTGAAACAAGATTTACCCCCGTGTTTTGTAGTAGGTACCGATAGACCTTGCTGAGTTTATTTAGATACTTTACAGCGATCGATGGATCCTCTTCGATGATAGATGCAAGCGTATTTAGATTATTGAATAGGAAGTGTGGTTGTATTTGGTTTTTTAACGCCTCGAGTTTAGCCTCTGAAGTCTGTTTTTTTAGCTGTTCTTCTTGAAGCTGACTTTTGCTTAAAGCCTTATTGTACTGGGATATTGCGTTTACGCAATGAAGAAATAGGTTTATTCGAAACGCAAATCCCAGGGTTTGCTTAAAGCCGGGAAGCAGAATTTGATCATCTGATAACAGGCTTACGGTATAGGACGCAAGTAGTGAAATCAGTGCGACGGTGAAAACGCTCAGACCAAAGCGGTAGATGAGTTTGAGAGATAGTCTTCTTGTTGAAGTCCAAACTTTTTTTTGAATGAGGTGATTGCTTTCCCAAACTGCTACCGTGATAGATAAGATGACGATAAGTAGCGTCAGGTCATCTATTCGTTGACCTAGTACTTTGTCTCCTTCGGTAAATTTTATATTCAAGAAAGAGTAAACCCCGAGTAGAAGTATGTATAAATATCTATATCTAGTAGAAAACATCTTTAACAGTAAATCCCTACCCCAAAATAGGGTAGGGCTATTACACTTTTATTTCTTAAGGAAGTTTTACTTGGTCAATCACATGTATAACACCATTTGTTGCCAAAATGTCTGTTGCAATGATTCCAGCATCGTCAAGACCTAATCCTAAAGCTCCATCTGTAGCTGTAATGGTAAAGTCACTGTTCAATGTCCAGTCACCACCAGCAAGTGGAGAAAGGGTTACTGAAGTGTTTCCATTCAATGCGTTAGGGATGTCTTCAGAAAATACTCTCCCTCCAAGAACATGGTACTGAAGAACCGTCGCGATTGTTTCCAATCCAACTGCTTCGACAAGGTCAGAAATGTCTGCACTTCCGTCACTGTTTTCATCACCTACTGCATCATACAATCTTTGAAAAGCCTCATCGGTTGGAGCAAAAACTGTAAACGGCCCATCGCCTGACAAAGCAGCGATCAGATCTGTGCTAGTTTCATTCGATACTGCTGTTAGTGCGGCTACTAGTTGCGTAAACTCAGCGTCACTATCAGCACCTGCAAGAGCAACAGCTATCTCGACGATGTTGTTGCTCGCTGGCTCTAACATGAAATCGATAACGTGGACAACTCCATTCTCAGCTTCAATGTCAGTTGCAATTACTTGAGTTAATCCGTTGATGAATACGCCATCAGCATTGATGCTCAAGTAGAAGTCTCCGTTGAGTGTCTCCACAGCACTACCCGTTTCTGGGAGGTCAGCTTCTAGCACTTTAGCACCTAACACATGGTATTGTAAAACAGCCCTTAAGGTTTCAATGTCAATACCTTCCAAAGATGTCACTCCAGCATCCGCAAATGCTTCGTTTGTTGGTGCGAAGACTGTCAATGACGCATCTCTGTTGATCAATGTTTCTAAAAGCCCAGCAGTGACTACTGCTTCAGTCAGTACGGTGAAATCCTTGTTGAAGTAAGCAGGTTCGACCACTGTGTTTACAATACTCGCTTCTAGTGAAGGAACCAATACTTGATTCACTACATGCACCACTCCATTGGTAGCAATTACGTCTGGAATCGCTACTCCAGCTGTATTTATCGAGACACTGGATCCGGAAATTCCCACAGTCACAATGTCATCGGCTGATAAGAATGTTCCAATTTCTTGTCCATCGGATAGGTCAGTTGATTGGGCTGCTACTCCAGTTACGACGTGATATCTTAAAACTCTTTCCAAAACTGATTCTGGAATATCATCGAGTTCTGTTTGACCAATTGCGCCAAGTAAGGCGATAAATGCATCATTTGTGGGAGCAAAGACGGTATAGGTTCCATCAGAGTTTAGGGCCTCTACCAAGTTTGGAAATTTTGTCAGTGCATCTAAAAGAATGGTTAGGTCATCATTTCCTTGAGCAATCTGTACAATTGATTGAGTCACTGCATTATCCACTGGGGGAACTGTTGCCGGAGTGTCATCGTCACTACAGCTTGTCATAAACAGAATGAACGCAATCATTGCGGCGCTTAAAAAAGCTCTTACACTTTTCATTATTCTAAAATTTTGTTTTTCGGTTTTCATCATTTGATTTTTTGTTGAACGATGAGAAAAGAACCGGCAGACCTTCAGATGTTTTCTTGCTTTCTCGCTAAATAGCTTTTTGATAGACTGAGCTGGCTATAAAACCTACTCAATTGTCGTTTTTATTTATGGTGCTTATTAGCACTATTCATCAATCAAAATGGATTTATTATGGTTATGGTTATGTGTTTATTTTATCTATTATCGGAGTAATTATTTCATTTCAAATGAATCCAATAGCTAGTCATAAACGGGAGAAGCGTGTGCTGATTGTGAGTGCTAGTTCACCGAGTAATGTTGGTTATAAGCGTCAGGAACAGCTTTTAACTAAAGGAAAAAAGGGTATGAAGGAGCGTGATTTAATCATATATAGATTGTATGACGGGAGTTGGTTAGATCATAAGAATGAACCTTTAGATGAGGAACAAGCAAAGGCAATTCGTAAAGCCTACAAGATTCCTGAGGGAACCTTCTCTGTGACCTTAGTTGGCAAAGATGGTGGCGTAAAACTGGCGAAGGATGACTTGGTGCCCACCAGGGAGCTATTTCAACTTATTGATAGCATGCCAATGCGGAAGGAAGAAATGAATCGTGGAATCTAAGCTAGCGATCTAGCCAGAGCTTAAATCCTTTCACTTTTTCACGACTGACAATCACTTGTTGGGCGTACTCAGGAATCAGTGTTAGTAGTAGTCGATTATTGAAGTAGGAGTCAATGGACTTAATTGCAGAGTCACAAATAATCATGTGTCTATTTACTCTAAAAAAGAGGTCAGGGTCCACTAGGGTTTGAATCTCATCCAATGACTGATCAATGATAACAGACTCATTTGAGCTGGTCTTTAGATAGGTAGTGCTCGATTCACTGTAAAAAAAAGCAATGTCTTGAGTGTTTATGGAACGGTATTTCAAGCCAGTTTTCACCAAGAATTTCTTCTTGAAACCATTGTGTATGCCAGATCGCAGTGACTGAATCATTGAGTCTAAATCCCCCTTATTTCGTACCTTCTTTGCTTTTTCGACTGCTTTGATTAGATCCTCAGTTTTAATTGGTTTTAATAGATAATCGATACTGTTGTACTTGAAAATTTTCAAAACATACTGGTCAAAAGCCGTGGTAAAAATGACCTGGGGATAAGACTTCATCGAATCTAGAATGTCAAAGCCAGTTCCATCACCAAGCTGAATATCCAAGAGGAGTATGTCAGGGGATTCATGCGCTTGGAACCATTCTTTTGCTGATTTTACAGAATGTAATGTCCCTAAAACCTCTATTGAAGTATGTTCGTTGATCAACTTCAACAATCGTTTGGCAGTTAGTTGCTCGTCTTCTATTATGATCGCATTCATTGGCTGATCAAAGGTAGTCTTACTTTAAAAGAGTCATCTCCATCAGTAATTTCCAGTGGCTTATTGGTCGCCAGTTGCAATCGCTTAGATAAGTTCTTTAATCCTATTTTGGTGCTTTTGGTCAAGCTCTCTTTCGGGCGTTTGGTATTCGATACTACGATGGATTTTTCTTCTTCATTGCTGATAACAATTTCCAGTGGCTCATCAATTGAGAATCTATTATGTTTCACTGCATTTTCCACAATGAGCTGAATAGACATGGGAGGTAACATTGCATGCATATTCCTTAGCGAAAGCTCGATCTTCAAGACCAGAGCGGCTTGATGTCTCATCTTTAAAAGGAATATGTAGCTATCTAGAAACTCTAATTCAGCCTCAAGTGAAACAACGCTTTTTTGATCGTTTTCCAATATATATCGGTACATATCGGAAAGCTTTGATATGAATTCTATCGCTTTTTTTGAATCGTCTTCTACCAATGCCGATAAAACACTAAAGCTATTGAAGAGGAAGTGGGGATTTACTTGGTTCTTTAGCCCCTCGTACTTGGCAGCTACTAGCTCCTTCTGCATTACTTCTTTTTCTCTACCTTCTTTTATGGCGTTTTTTATGTAGATGAGTATTATTTCATAGGAAATAATAAGTAGGCCGATGACAAAACCTTGAGCACTGTTTACTATGAAGTTCCCCTGGATTTCTTCATTGGGACAGCACTCAAAATTGATGAGAAACGTGTCGTAAATAAAAGCAAACAAAAAAACCAAGGGTAGCACAAGAAGTGCTGCCTTGGTAGAAATGATGTAGAGACCTTTGTTGGTCGTGATGTCGTTTGATCTTCTTTGCCTCCGGATGTATCTAAAAATAACTTCCCACAGGATCAAGAAAACCAGAATCATGTAAACAAGAGAAACGGTAGAGATGATATTCCATTCGAAGAAGTCCTCTTGATTTTGAACGTTTGTCAGTTTAAAAAAAGCAAAAACAAAAAGTGCCAGGATAAACCGTAAACGATATCTCTTCATCTGGTAAAATTACTCACCATCTTTAGATGCCACAGCAGGACTGCCAAGCACTTGAAAGGAAAGGGTAGTGCCTGTTACCTTTTGCGATCCGTTGCTTTTTGATGAAACGGTTGCTGAGTATTGTTTTGCAGGAACATTATTGGCGCTTACAGTCACGACATAGTGATCTTGATTTTCAGAATCTTGTTCCACTGTAAACTGTAAATCGGAGCTTGATACCAGCTTTGGAGCTGTGAATTTTGTTCTCCTGGCCATCTTGGATCTTACTATCCAAAGGTCAAAGGAGGTTTCACCATTTTGATCTAGAGAAAACATATACTCCTGAGCAAAAATCTTGGCTCCAGTCTTGGGAGCTTTGAATTCTTGGGAAAAGGAGATAAAGCCTAAGAGCATGAGTGACAGAGTTGCGATGTATTTTTTCATAGTCGTATTTTTATACAAAGAACACGTCTACGCCGGGAGAAAGTAAGCGATTGTTTTTGAATCCTATCAATAGTAATCTGAACTGTAACTCAATCCGGTTGAATTGAAGAACTAGTTATCCAATTGAGAGAGGAGTTTATCAATTTTGTTCTCCAAACCCTGAATTTCAGTGCGTCTAAGTGCGTCAATCATATATTTTGGGATGTCTTGATCTGCATCTAGTTTCTGCTGAATGTCAATGATCAATTGTGCAAATTCGAAGAGTTCATTATCTGTCTCCACCTGAGCTTTGAGTAGACTGCTTTGGTTGCTGCATTGTTCTTTATAGATAGAAATCACAGTCTCAATGTCGGACGCCTGTATTTCTTTCTTTTCTAGTTTTTTGACCACAAATGGACAGTCAGATAAGAAAGCTGCGAGTCTTTTTCTCAAGCCCAAGCTAGTAAAGGACATAGTTGATTTATCTCTTTTCACCAGTATTTCATCCCTAAATTGATTACCGCCTTCAGCCATGACATAGAATCTTCCAATGATGTCATTTGAGATTACTTCTCCAAATACATTTCTATTTTGATACACAAGAGGCAAGTAGATCTTCTCGCCTTTTTTTGCTGATCGGGTCTGGTAGGACCTGAATTCCTTTCGCCCATTTGATGTTTTGATTGAGGCAAGGTCAAAAACGTTTTCTCTGCGAAAATTGATTTTTCCTGTTAGGGTATCTCCCTCAAATGTGACTAGGTAGTCCTCTTGAGAAAAAACAGAGCAATAGGTGATCAGTAGTAGGGCGAATAAAAAAAATTTCATCTCAACTATTTTTTTTCGAAAATAAGGTTTTCCGACTGGATGCTCAAAATATGTTTCAATGGTATAACTATAGGTAGAATGTTGCCGTGGAAGTGCTTTTGCCTGCTTCAAGTCCTATCTAGACTTTTCTTGTTTTTGTAACAGCATGCCTAATGATCTATTGATAACTACTCTATTTAAAAACTATGATTTTACATTGAAAATAGTTTTAGAATGATTAATTGTGTTTAATCATTTCAATAAAATTTTAAACAAAATGAAAAGTAGAAGGGTTACTAAGTTGTAAATCAAAATTCTCACATTTATGAAAACAACATTAATCGCAACCCTTCAGTCAGGTGACTATGTAGGGTTCACCTTTTTCATTGGTAGCATGGCCATGCTGGCAGCTACAGTATTTTTCTTCTTTGAGATGAGGAATGTCGAGGGGAAGTGGAGAACGTCTCTCCTAGTTTCCGGCTTGATTACCTTCATCGCGGCAGTCCACTATTATTACATGCGGGACTATTGGATAGAAAACGGAACATCTCCAACAGAGTTTCGATATATCGACTGGAT
Organism: Ekhidna sp.; assembly: GCA_013214445.1. Taxonomy (GTDB): domain Bacteria; phylum Bacteroidota; class Bacteroidia; order Cytophagales; family Cyclobacteriaceae; genus Ekhidna. Next base: position 10,834 of record JABSPG010000014.1, read on the forward strand.
TTTGACAGTTCCGTTGATGTGCGTGGAATTTTATCTCATTCTCAAAGCTTTTGGTGCAAAGATGGGGCTTCTTTGGAAAATGATCGCATATTCTTTGTGGATGTTGGTCACTGGATATTTAGGAGAAACAGTATTTAGAGACAGTAGTGCGATATGGGGGGCAATTTCCACCATTGGTTATGTAGGAATATTTTATGAAGTATGGTTTGGATCGGCGAAGCAGCTATCAAAGAATTCCAACGACCCAATCCTACAACAGGCGTTCAACACCTTGGCGTGGTTTATCTTAGTGGGATGGGCAATCTATCCAATTGGATACATGGCTATCGAAACTGATGGATTGTTGAGTGGTGTTCTAAGTCCAAGTTCACTAGATATCATTTATAATATCGGTGATGCGATCAATAAGATTGGTTTCGGTCTTGTGATATATAGCTTGGCAGTAAATCAATCTGCCAATAAGGCAACTGCCTAACTTGAAAATAACTAGTGCGGATGGAGAATTCCATCCGCCTTTTTTGATGAAGAGCCTGTTCCAATATGCTTCAGCAACAATACTTGGAGTCCTATTCTTTTACTCCAGTATGTCCTATGACATGATGAATAGCCTGTGTTTGGGCTTAATTCTAATTTTCGGAATTCCTCATGGAGCAGTAGATCATAAAATTCACCTTACCACTTCTTCGGAAACCAACCTCCTAAGATATGTCCTTAAATACCTCATAATTGCTGGTGGCTACATCTTATGGTGGATTTTTGATCCAACAAAAGCATTATTCATTTTCATTATTCTCTCGTCGTATCACTTTGGACAAGAACTATTGGAGGATCACGACATAAAAGGGGCAAGTGTTTTTCACAGAGTTACATGGGGAGCAGGCATCTTGATCTTGCCATTGGTCTGGAGTCTTCAAGAGATTTCACCCTATCTAAAGGTGGTGACGGGTGACATCATCACTGCTACTCCGATTTTTCAGAACATTTTTACTTTGATAGTCTTACTTGCCATCCTCATAAGTGTAGGGGTGATGCTATACAAAAAGCTACTTGATAAGGATAGAACGCTAAAGTTGGCTGCATTTGCTGTCACTATCATCCTTCTCCATACTTTTTTACCTTTTATTCAGGCATTTACCCTGTACTTTGTTTTCTTTCATTCCCTCAATGCTTTCACACATCAATATGCTTGGTTGAGAGACAGGAACAAGGGATATAATATCAAATCATTTTTAGTCGATCTAGCGGGCTTTAGTTTGTTGGCAATTATTGGAGTCGTCTTATTACTATGGGTTTTAGGTCCTAAAAGTCAAGCTAGCTTGATAACCTACTTTTTCATTCTAGTTTCTCTCATTACTCTTCCACACGCCATAACCTTGGATCAGTTCTATAAATTTAAGTATCAGAAAGAGACAGCCTTACCTAATTGATACCATTCATTTTACTATTTTTCTTCCATGAATAAGGAAGAGGCAAGAGAGATACTCCACTCAATGACGGAGGGAGAGAGTTTGCTGAGGCATGCAAGGACAGTTGAGCTGGTAATGGAGGCGTATGCTGAAAAGTTTGGCGAAGACTCTGAAGAGTGGGCAGTAACAGGTATGCTTCACGATGCAGATTATGAAAAGTATCCGGCAGAGCATCCCAATCGAATAGTGACATTATTGGAGGCGAAGGGGGAGAAAAAGATTGCTCATGCTATATCTGCACACTACACCAAATGGAATGTACCCTATGAAACGCTGCTAGACAAAGCGTTGCTTGCATGTGATGAACTTACGGGTTTTATTGTAGCGTGCAGTCAAATTAGACCTGAAGGAATTGAGACACTGACTGCAAAATCAGTCAAGAAAAAACTAAAGCAGAAAAGTTTTGCAGCAAAGGTTGAGCGCGATGAAATTGAAACTGGTGTCGAACTAATGGAGGTAGAATTGACAGATCATATTAATTTTATCATAGAAGTTTTAAGGAAACACAGAGCCGAGCTTAAGATATAGATCATGAAAAAGGTATTTATTGGATTAGGTGTTGTTATAGTCCTATTGGCTGCAGCATTTATATACTTGAATAATAGAAATAGGACCTTAAGTCCACCGGGTGAAGTTACGGTTAGCAGTGATGAGATGAATGTTTCCGTATTTTATTCACGTCCCTCTGCCAGAAATCGGCTTATTTTCGGGGAGGCTGAGGAGGGAGCTCTGCTTCCGTATGGTGAATACTGGAGGCTTGGAGCAAATGAACCAACTTTCATTGAAGTCTCAGAAAATTTCACATTTGGAGATCAGGATATTGTTGCTGGAAAATACGTGATCTACGCCATTCCTCGTAAAGGAGAAATGGAGCTGAGACTTAATTCTGATTTACGTTTTTGGGGTTATACCGAGCCCGATTATACACAAGATCTTGCTACAACTTTCGTAAGAACGCAATATTCTAGTCATGCCGAACAATTCACAATTGATACCGAAGCAACAAAAAGAGGTGTTGAACTGATCTTCACTTGGGATAAGTTTAGATGGGTATTACCTCTTGAGAAAAGCTGAAATTGCTAATCTTTTAGTATTTCAATGGCTTTGTCTAAAACTTCATCTTGAGGAGAAATGTAATTTTCATATGACTGTGGTATTTGAATGTCCGGGATTAATCCATGGCCAATGAAAGGTTCATGATCAACTGCCAGGTAGTAACGAATGATGGGTAGGTAATAGTTGATTTTAGAATTTGGGAGTTGTATTCCATACATCATCGCACTATTGTTTCCATAGTATCCGCCTCCAGTCTCTTCACCTATAAACTTTGCTCTGCGATGAGTATGAAGGATGCTGGCAACTTCAGAAGCAGCTGAAAACGTACCTCCATTAATCAAGATGATTAATTCTCCTGTATAGGGGTTCTTCGCGGGCTTCTGCTTCTTTACTTGTCTGCTGAAATTATAAGTGTAAAAGCCAGGTTTAGTTTTGTCCCTCTTAAGAAGTTTACCCATAGTGTTGAATCCTTTTTGGTATGAATATTCATTATAATTGAATTTTCGTGTGACTGCCTCCATTCTCAAATAGTAGTCAAATGGTGTCTTTAGTAGATAGCTCGCAAGAGTTGCTCCATAGTTGTCCTCTCCTCCAGAATTATCTCTTAAGTCTACGATAAGTTTTTTAGTCTTTGACGCGTTGATTTCTTTGAATGCATCTTTCAGAAACTGTTTGAATTTTTGGTTTCCATTCCTTATGTCCTCTTTGTCAAAAGATTTAATGCGGAGATATGCTAATCCATTTTCTGTCTGTTTAAACTCCAGCATTGAACTAGACTTGGCTACTCTACCATACCTCTTCGTAGATCTTTGATTTGCTTCATCATTGGATAAACCCTCAAATTGAAAGATCTCTTCTTTTCCACCAATTTTTAAATTGATTTCAAAAATGCTGTCCATTCCAAAATGAACTTGGTAATAGCGGGAGAAATTACCTGCTAAAAGGTTTCTTTGTCTGTTTGCAGCATATCCATCAGTGGGAGTGTAGGGGAGAAGCTTTTGAAATATCTCTTGAGAAGAATTTCCATTGATCGACAATACTTCATGCCCTTCACCAAGAAATTGTTCATTAGTTAGATCTCTTAAAACGATTATTCTGTCATTCTCTAGATAGAAATTTAATGGAATACGGAATGGACCATCATCCGTTGGCTCTCTCCATGACCATGGCATAGACATCCATGAATGTCCACAACGGATACTTGCATAGAATAGCTGCAGCTGTCCGTAAAAGTCCTTTAGCTCCATAGCTTGAACAAGTTGATCTTCAATAACCTTAAATCTCTCGGTAATTTCAAGTGAATCCGAATACCAGTAGAGCCCAGGGTGAATATCCAATATGGAACTTTTGAATATTTGAAAGTCCTCCCTTAGTTCAGTAGGTGTTAGTTTTTGACCGAATAGTATGCTTGATGGAAAAATTGAAAGAAGCAGAATTAGTCTTCCCATTTACTTGATTTTTTTGTTTTTGTAAATGATGCTTTTTTCAGGACATTAGTCGCCTCAAATTACTATGTGAGACATTTTTTTTGAGTCACTGATCAATGCTTTTCATTAGTCTCGACCAGATTTCATCCATCCAGTCCGCATGTTCAGGCTTCATCAAGGAAGACCTTAGACAGATCAAATAGTCTTCATCTACGAGAAATGAGGTTGATTTGAATTTATTCGTTGGATACTTATATAGAGACAGGTACAACCCATTTCTTTCAGCTTTATTGAACAGTTGTTGAGCTGCTTTTGACATCTCGCTCACTTTTTTGCCATTTACAGCCCAGACTACTATGTCCGTTTCTGGTTCCATTATTGAGAAAAATAGATCGCATCTAGACAATCGGTTATACATGTCAAGCGCCGCATCCCTGGATCGAGCAAGATCAGATGCAAACTTTCCATCTTTTACAGGAGGTAGCATTTGGTGTGTAGCCCATAGTCCCACAGCAGATGCCCCAGCACGAGAACACTCTAGACTTATTTCGCCAAGATGTAAATCTTCTGAAGTAAAATAAGTGTAGGGGGAATCATGTATGTAGTATTTCGCTACTTCAGGATTCCGGAACAGTACACAGCCACAGCCGTAAGGCTGTAACCCTTGCTTGTGAGGATCAATTACGATACTATCAACCTGATCGAGTCCTTCGTAATTCTGAATTGTAGACTCCTTCAGGTTGCCTAATAGTTTGAAATACCCACCATATGCAGCATCTGCGTGTATTCTGAAATTGTATTCTCTTTGTAGCTCTAATATGTCCGATAAAGGGTCTACTGCGCCCAGTCCTGTAGTGCCCATAGTACATACGATGGTTCCTACATCACCTTTTTTAAGGAGTTGTTCTAACTCAGATAGATCTATTTTCCCCTCGTGATCGGTAGCAACTTTTTTGAATGGTATTTTCAATACTTCTGATATCCTTTCATGCGTATAATGGGCTTGATCGGAGGCTACAATATACTTATCTGGATGAATGCTTCCTGCAACCCACAACGCTTCCAGATTTGCCATGGTCCCGCCACCAGTCAGGTGGCCAAGATGTTCTCTCCATCCAAACATTCTTGATAAATCTCCGACCACTTCTTTTTCCATCGGTGAGCTTGCTTTACTACCGTCCATCGCATGATTGTTCGGATTGATCCACATGGCAAGCATATATGCGGCCTTAGCAATCGGGTGTGGAGGTTTGAGCATCTGGCCTGCAAATAGCGGATGGAAATAAGGATAATTATCCTGCATCCTTTCAGCAGTTTTCAGGATGACCTCTTCCATTTTGTCAATATCAAACTCATAGGATAATTCAGGTAAATTGAACCCTTCCTGAAGTTTTTCTATTCCTTTTTTTAATAGGTCTATTGACGTCTTTTCGAGTTTCATGAGTTCAGTTTATTGAAAGGATGTTGAGTTGAAGGTTCTATTATCAGTTCCCAAATCAAACGTATTTTGACTTCCAGTTAGTAAAGCCATTCCACTTTCTCGGAAATAGGTTTTTTCTGCACTATTCGATCTGAACCTTCGCAATAGCCGATATAGAAAAATCCAAGGCAAGACTCATTTTCTTCCAATGCTATATGTTCACCCAGATAGGTACTTAAGGCAGGGCTACTCCAGTATCCTCCTAAATTATACTGCTCAAGTGCGATCCAAATGTTTTGAACAGCAATGGCTACAGATGCTACTTCTTCCCATTCAGGTACTCTTTCCTTCAAATCTCGGTGAAGGATTATTGCTAGGATTGCACCGGCTTTTGTGGTGTTAGATTTGATTTTTTCATACTTGGAATCGTTAAACTCGGAATTCGTCTCTTTGTATTTCTTTGCAAGAAACTCACCAAGTTGTCTCTTTCGATCACCCGTAAATACCTTAAACCTCCATGGTTCCGTCAGTCGATGAGTAGGGGCATGGTTTGCATTTTCCAATAGCTCCCTTATTATTTCTTTAGGAATCTCCTTATCCAGATATTGAAGTGGATAAACGGATCGACGCTTACGGATGATCTTATTAATATTACTCATCTTAAAATATTTTACTTGTGGCTAAATCAAAAAATGTATTAATCACCGGAGTTTCCACCGGTATTGGGTATGATCTTGTAAAGATATTTCTTGCAAATGGTTATTTCGTATATGGAAGCGTCAGAAAGAAAGAAGACGCAGATCGTTTGACTACTGAATTTGGTTCATCTTTTCGACCATTGATATTTGATGTCACGGATCATCAGGCAATAGATAAAGCAGCTAAGGATCTAACGAAAGAAATAGGGGCTGAGGGGTTGGCAGGACTTGTTAATAATGCTGGAATTGCGATCGCAGGTCCGTTCGTTGATTTAGATATTGAAGAATTCCGTTACCAGTTTGAGGTAAACGTACTTGGTCTGGTAAAAGTGACGCAGGCATTTCTACCTCTTTTGGGAGCAAGGGAAGATCATCCTGCAGATCCAGGAAAAATTATTCAAATCTCTTCCGTCTCAGGAAGAATGGGTTTGCCATTTGTTTCACCATATGTAGGATCCAAGTATGCCGTGGAAGGTATTTCGGAGTGTATAAGAAAAGAACTTCTCCTTTATGGAATAGATGTAGTCTTGATAGAACCCGGTCCCATTAAGACACCTATTTGGGAAAAGTCAATGGATCCTGTTTTGGAAAAGTTTAAAGATTCAGTCTATCAAGCCTTTATGAAGAAGTCAGGGGACAAATTCATGGGGCCGGCACTTGAAGGAGCGATCTCGTCCCAAAAGACTGCTGCAATAATTTTTAAAGAGTTCAAAAAGAAACGATCCAGTGCTAGAAAACTGATTGTTTCACAAAAGTTTAAGAATTGGATTCTGCCCAATATTTTATCTACACGACTCCTAGATATAGTTTATGGCAAAGCATTGGGACTACTGAAATAGTTAATGAAATTTCTCTTAGGTGGATTAGGAGGAATAGGCTATTGGTTCAAAGGTCAGCAGATCGAAGAGAACAGAATTCACATTTAATAAATACATTTATTCCATGAAATTCGGAAGTGTAGAAAATCCGCAAGACATTGATTTTTCATTGCCTGATGATCATCATGATACGGAGGGAGTTTTGAATAATGGCAAGGGGCTTCAACAAGTGTTTGTTGGTTGTGCCAAATGGAATAGACAAGACTTAAAGAAGTTCTATCCGAGAGGGACCAAAGATGAGCTTGCCTATTATTCTACACAGTTCAATTCTATTGAATTGAACGCTACATTTTATAATCACTTTAGTGTTGAGCAGATTAAGAAATGGGTGGAGAAGACTCCTGATAACTTCAAGTTCTTTCCTAAGGTGCACCAGATGGTCAGTCACATAAAGAGGCTAAATGAGGTGGAAGAGCCAATAGAACGATACACCAACAATATTCGAGCCTTTGGTGAAAAGCTAGGAATGTGCTTTTTGCAGTTGCATGATAATTTCAAACCCAAGAATATGGATCGCCTAGTCAGTGCAGTGGAATACTGGCCTAAGGATGTTCCATTGGCAATTGAACTAAGAAACACGGAATGGTTCAATGATGCATCTGTAGCGAATGAAGTTTATTCCCTCTTTGAAAGAAATGGCATTAGTAACATTATTACCGATACTGCCGGTCGTAGAGATCTTCTGCATATGCGCCTTACTTCCCCCTCTGTTTTTATCAGATATGTAGGTGCAAATCATGAGAGTGATTATAGCCGATTAGACGTGTGGCTAACCCGTTTGAAGAATTGGGTAGAGCAGGGGTTGGAAAACTTGTATTTCTTCGTCCATCAAAACTTAGAAAAAGAATCACCAGTTCTATCGGCACATCTAATTCATCATTTGAATAAAGAGCTAGGTCAAGAACTAGTCATTCCGGTAGGGCAGGATCAAAATAGCTTATTTCCATGAGCGTTGGAAGTAGGAGTACTGTTCCGATTATATAATTTTGCGGCATGCTATTGATACATCGAAAAGAGCATTTTAATGCGGCCCATAAGTTGTATAACCCTAAGTGGTCTAAGGAGAAGAATGAGGAAGTTTTTGGTCCTTGTGCAAATCAAAATTGGCATGGCCACAACTTTGAATTAATCACCTCAGTAAAGGGAGAAATTGATCCTGATACGGGCTTTATTGTGGACTTAAAAAGACTGAGTGATGTCATCAAGGAAGAAATCATTGAGAAAGTAGATCACAAGAATCTAAATCTAGATGTCCCATTCATGGACGGTAAGATGGGGAGTTGTGAAAACTTGATTGTTGAGTTTTGGAAAATCCTAGATCCAAAAGTGAAGGAGATGAATCCGAAAGCTTCTCTTCATAGATTAAGGTTGTATGAGACTCCACGGAATTTCGTAGACTACTTTGGCGAGTGAAATATCATTTAGTCTGTGAACAGAAATTAGCTGAGGGAATTGGAGATTTACTTGAGGAAGAGATTTCGAGGTTTGATATTAGGGCAGATGTTCGGAGATATTCTTTCGTAGGATTAAGAAAAAGAGATCTGGTCGCATCTAAGGCTGATTTAGTTATAATCATAGGGACAAATAGAAGTAAGCATGTAGTAAGGCTTGCAGAGTTCAGTAATATGAGGGTGTGCTTCATCTATCAATTCTTACTTACTTATGAAGTACCATTGAAAAGAATAGAGGATAGCTGGCTTTTTTACTCCGATCAGCCCAGCTCTATGCACAGTTTAGAAGGAAGCCCTTTGTTCGATTTCGTGAAATCTCAAAAAACAGCAGGCTTCAACGAGGCAAATCATGCAGGTCATCGCATTGTAGTAGCATTCTCTGACGATAAGAGTGGTAAAGATGCTAAATCCCTTACATACAGGCTAAATAACGGTTTAGAAGCTGAAGTTGAATGGCTATCAATTAGTCACTCTTTCCCTGTCGCCATAAATAAGATTAGTGAAGCTAGTGTAGTGCTAACATTCGATCAGATGGCTAGTGCATTTGCAGTCGCCACAAATACACCTTCTATCAATCTTCAAACAAAATCTCTATTCTTTAAGGCTAAAAACCCTAGGTCAATAAGTGAGGTCGTATTGAATAACACAACGATCAAGACTATCAGTGTCGGAGCGTTTGATGAAATAGCGCAAGAAATTCAGAACGTACTAAATGACTTCAATCACTGTGCTGAAATACTAGACCAATATCAGGTGATAAAGTCAAAGGTCGGCACTAACAATTTTGTCAGAACAGCAGCTCAGACGATAGTTGATCAGTTGGAAGAAGAATTGAATTAAGCTGCTCTCAGTTTGTTGAATTTCGACTTCTCAAATTTTGAAGCAGCATATTCTTGATCAATGATCATTTCTTTTACTTCTGTATTTGAGGGTAATTCAAACATAGCATCTGTTACGATTGCTTCGCAAATGGATCGTAATCCTCGTGCACCAAGTTTAAATTCCATCGCCTTCTCAACAATGTAGTCCAAAGCACTTTCTTGTAGTTCCAATTTCACATCCTCCATTTCAAACAGCTTGGTATATTGTTTTACTAAGGCGTTCTTGGGTTCAGTTAAAATTCGCTTAAGTGCATCATTGTTCAATGGATCCAAATGCGTCAAAACTGGCAATCTACCAATTAACTCAGGAATTAACCCAAAGCTTTTGATGTCCTGGGCAGTGATGTACTGTAATAGATTTTCTTTTTCAATTGCTCCTGTTCGGAATTCGTTATCATTAGCAAATCCAATGGGTCTGGTGTTCAATCGATTTGCTATGTGTCTTTCAATTCCGTCAAAAGCACCACCACAAATAAATAAGATATTTTCTGTGTTTACATTGATCATTTTTTGATCTGGATGCTTACGCCCTCCTTGAGGAGGAACATTTACTGTAGTACCCTCCAAAAGTTTTAATAGAGCTTGTTGCACACCCTCTCCACTCACATCACGTGTTATGGAAGGATTGTCAGATTTTCTGGCAATTTTATCAATTTCGTCAATGTATACTATACCACGCTCTGCAGCTTCAACATCATAATTTGCTGATTGTAATAGTCGTGTGAGAATGCTTTCCACATCTTCACCAACATATCCAGCTTCTGTCAAAACAGTCGCATCTGCGATACAAAATGGCACTTGCAAAATCTTAGCAAGAGTTCTGGCAAGGTAGGTTTTACCAGTACCTGTTTGCCCTACCATAATGATATTAGACTTCTCTATTACTACATCATCCTTGTCAGCATTCTGCATCAATCTTTTGTAATGGTTGTAAACAGCTACTGACATGTATTTTTTGGCCTCATCCTGACCAATAACAAACTCATCAAGATGCGATTTCATATCTGCAGGCTTGATGAGTTTGAAATTAGGGCTCTCGTTTTCAGTTGTAGTTTTCAATTCCTCATTCAGAATCTGCTGGGCCTGCGCGATACACTTATCACAGATATGCGCATGTATGCCAGAGATCATGAGATCTACATCCTTCTTATTCCTTCCACAAAAACTACAAGTTACTTGAGCCATAATTTATTTTTTTTCTAAAACTTCATCTATCAGACCATATTCCTTTGCTTCCGATGCACGCATCCAATAGTCTCTATCAGAATCTCTTTCAATTTCCTTCAATGTTTTGCCGGAATGGTTAGAAAGAATTGTGTATAAATCCTTTCTTAACTCTTGCATTTGCTTGAGTGTGATTTCCATATCGCTAGATTGACCTTGCATTCCACCGCTTGGTTGGTGAATCATAACTCGAGCGTGAGGTAGTGCCGATCTCTTTCCAGCAGCACCGCCAGACAATAATACAGCTCCCATTGAAGCAGCCATCCCTGTACAAATAGTAGCTACATCAGGACCAACGTACTGCATGGTATCATACATTCCTAAGCCTGCGTAAACAGAACCACCTGGGCTATTGACGTAGAGTAAAATATCTTTTTTTGCATCAACTGATTCCAAGAATAGCAGTTGAGCTGTGATAATGTTTGCAATACCTTCTTCAACTTGCATTCCCAAGAAGATAATACGGTCCATAATCAATCGAGAAAAAACATCAATTTCACGGAAATTAGTTGGCCTTTCTTCAATAACTGCTCGAGTCATATTCTCTACATGGCGAACGTAATCATCTACAGCAGTACCACTGATGTTCTGGCCTTTTACGGCATATTTTCTGAATTCCTCGGTGTTTAACATATCTTGACTTTAAATATATCTAGTGTAAAAATAAAAAAGTCCTTATTACAAGGACTTCTTCAAAACTTAAAAAGATAGTATTTGGTTCAAATTTCAGAGTTTTCTAAACTCCTCCAATGAAACAGTCTTTTCCTTTACCGTTGCTTCATTTTTTACATATTCCAAGACCTTCTGCGATTGGACTTGATTAAAGACTTTCATATAGTTCTCTCCATTTTCTGCTTGAAGATAATTGTCAGCAAAAGTGTCAAGCTGATCATCCATTTGCCCTCCAATACCTGATCCAGCAAACTGCTTTTTGATAAGTTCTTTTGCTTCTGCAGTGACATCTTCATGCTCCACCTTTATTTCTTGGTTTTTCACAATCTGATTTCTGATCAGTGACCATTTCAGTTCTTTGGCATATGACTCATATTCAGCATCCATCATTTCAGGAGTGATATTTTCATTTGTTCTTTGAAGCCATTTCTTCAAGAACTCATCTGGCAGACTGATTTTTGCTGATTCAGTTAACTTCTTCCTCACTTGATAATCAAAGAATTGCTCTGTCTCTCCTTTATAATTTTGGGTTACGATTTCTTTCACCCTTTCTCGGAAACCAGCCTCATCTTTAATGGTCCCTTCTCCAAAGGTCTTATTGAAGAGTTCTTGATCGATTGGAGCAAGCTTGTGGTGGTTTACAGCTTTCAAAGTGAAAGAAAGCTTTTTGAGTTTCTTGAATTCTTCTTCATCTATCCTCAATTGAGGAGCTAGAGCATTTTCATGTTTGAAACTCTTTTTGGGATCAACATCGAAACTTTCACCAATTTTGACACCAACCATTTTCTTTAGAGCAGCTTTTTCAACATCTCTCAGATCGATCTGAATTTCTTGATCCACGGCCTCATCTTTCGACTTTATTTGCCCAAATAGGGTGTCTTTCTCAGCTGAGATTTCAGGATTCTCTACTTCTCCAAATTGTCTTTGCAGGTTTTCGATAGTCTCATCAATTACTTGATCATCAACATTGATGAAATACTTCTCGAATTTCACCTTTTTGTCAGTTTTGACTTCAAAAGGCTCTGCAAAACCGATTTCGTATTCGAAATCAAAAATCTCCTGGTTTTCCCAGTCAAACTCTTCGTCTTTTTGAACAGGTAGAGGTTCACCCAAAAATTGAGTATCGCCTTCTCTTAAGTATCCATTTAGTTTTTCAGAAACCAACTTGTTGATTTCTTCCACTATTAATGCGTTTCCATACATTTTACGTATCATGCCGACAGGCACTTTGCCTTGCCTAAACCCTTTGATAGTGGCAGTCTTGCTGTACTCTTTAATTTTTTGATCCACCCCCGGTTGAAAATCAGCTCTGTTTACGCTAATTTTAATAATACCTTGTGTTTTTTCGGTTTTGTCAAAAGCTATATCCAACGTGACTAATGTTTGATGTTTATAAAAAAATAAAAACCCTCTTACTCGACCCTTTGATCGGGTATCGGAAAGAGGGTTGTTTTTCAGTGCGGATGGAGGGACTCGAACCCCCATGCCTCGCGGCGCTAGATCCTAAGTCTAGTGCGTCTACCAATTTCGCCACATCCGCATTCATTTACGCAAGTACTTTTCCTTGCTCTCAAATTCGGATGGCAAAAGTAGAGAATTATTTTAATTCAGCAAGGGTTTAATTTCGTAAATTATAATGGTAGCTGAGGAAGACTTAGAATCAGAGAAAAAAGAAATAATTCGACGCTATCGAAGACTGCTTAGGAAGGCAAAGCCTATCCTCAAGGACGGAGATGCTAAGATTATAAAGAAAGCTTTCAACACTTCTATGGAAGCCCATAGTGGAATGAGAAGAAGGTCTGGCGAGCCCTACATTTTTCATCCACTGGAAGTTGCAGAGATTTGCATATCAGAAATAGGCCTAGGTACCACTTCTATTGTGGCGGCTCTTCTTCATGACGTAGTAGAAGATACTGATTACGAGATTGAGGATATCGAACGACTCTTTGGTAAGCGAGTAGCAGTGATCATTGACGGGCTGACTAAAATCTCAGGTGTTTTTGATCAAGGCAGTTCTCAGCAAGCGGAAAATTTCAGAAAGATGCTACTGACTCTTTCAGATGATGTTAGAGTCATTCTGATAAAGCTTGCAGATAGACTGCACAATATGAGGACCTTGGAGAGCATGCCAAGGCATAAGCAGCTGAAGATTGCCAACGAGACAATTTATTTATATGCACCATTAGCCCATAGGTTAGGGCTTTATGCTTTTAAGTCTGAGTTGGAAGACCTTTATCTCAAATATTCTGAACCGGAAGTTTTTGAGGACATAGCTGGAAAGATCAATGAGACGAAGGATTCTAGAAATAAATTCATAAGGAATTTTATTAGACCCATAAAAGACAAACTAAATGCGCTCAATATAGAATATGAGATAAAAGGCAGGCCTAAATCAATTCACTCGATCTGGAACAAGATGAAGAAGCAAAGTGTGCCTTTTGAGGAGGTTTACGACCTTTTTGCAATCCGGATCATCTTAAACGTTTCGTTTAAAGATGAAAAGGCTTTTTGCTGGCAAGTTTATTCTCTTGTTACAGATTACTATCAACCCAATCCGGATCGACTAAGAGACTGGATTAGCATACCTAAGGCCAATGGGTATGAATCGTTGCACACTACAGTAATGAGCGACACTGGTAAATGGGTGGAAGTGCAGGTGAGAACTACCCGAATGGATGAGATAGCAGAAAAGGGCTATGCAGCACATTGGAAATACAAGGATGGAAAAACAACGGATGAGACTGGCCTGGAAATGTGGATTGCAAAGGTCAGAGAGATTTTGGAGCAGAATAATGCAAATGCAATAGAATTTGTTGATGATTTTCGATCAAATCTGTACAGTGACGAAGTTTTTGTCTTTACCCCAAAAGGTGACTTGAAAACACTACCTCAAGGTGCTACTGCCTTGGATTTTGCCTTCGACATTCATACAGAGATAGGTGAGCATTGCTTGGGAGCGAAAGTGAATCAGAAGCTTGTACCCCTGAATTTTGAGCTTAAGAATGGGGATCAGGTAGAAATTCTTACCTCTAACAAGCAGAAGCCTAATGAGAGTTGGTTGCAATATGTGGTCAGCTCGAAAGCAAAGTCCAAAATTAAGGATGCACTAAAGGAGGAAAGAAAAGTATTTATTGATGAAGGTAGAGAAATCGTAAAACGGAAGCTTAAGCAACTTAAGATTGAGTACAAGCAGACGGTGTTAGAAGAAATTGCTAACTACTTCAATGTAAAAAGTCCTGTAGATATGCTTTATCTAGTTGGTACAGGAAAGATCGATCACTCACTGATTAAATCTTTTGTAAAGAACAAAAAGACAGTTGTTGAAAAACCAAGTGTTAGGGGGGCAAAGGATGTTGAGGAAAAGCTAAGTAGGGTCAGGAAGACGGACAGTGACCTATTGCTTCTCGGAGAGGATTTGGATATTATTGACTACAAGTTTGCAAAATGCTGTAATCCTATACCTGGTGATGATGTATTTGGATTTGTTACCGTTAGTGATGGAATAAAGATTCATAGGACTACATGTCCTAATGCAGCTGAGTTATTAGCAAATTATGGGTATCGTATCATTAAAGCAAAATGGGCATCCTCAAGAAAGCATTCCTTTGAAGCCACACTTTCTATTATAGGCACGGATCGAATGGGATTAGTCAGTGACGTATCAAACATCATCTCAGAAGAGCTGAAGGTCAATATGCGATCATTATCTATAAATACTGAAGGTGGAATTTTTGAAGGGCTGATTCGATTGTACGTTGAGGACACATCTCATATAGATACGCTAACGAAGAAACTTGAGAAAGTAAATGGCGTAGTAAAAGTGAGTAGATCAAATTGATTAGTATAGTAATTTATATTTGCTAGATGCAAGGACAGAATCTAATGGAAGAGGTCAAGAAGATCTTTCAAGCCCATTTAGAAAACAAGAGTTTGAGAAAGACCCCTGAGCGTTTTGCCATTCTAGAGGAGATTTATGGGCGAGATGGACATTTTGATGTAGAGTCGCTCTATGTCAGTATGAAGGACAAGAACTATCGAGTCAGTCGAGCTACTGTTTATAATACACTGGATCTTCTTGTAGATTGTGATTTGGTAACAAAACATCAGTTTGGACAAAATCTTGCACAGTTCGAAAAAGCTTATGGATTTAGACAGCATGATCATTTAATATGTACAGATTGCAATAAAGTACATGAGTTTTGCGATCCACGCATTCAGAATATTCAAACTACTGTCAGTCAATTACTGCAATTCAAAGTAATGCACCATTCATTAATATTATATGCTGCGTGCGAAAAGGAGAATTGCGAAAACAAGCCCTCTAGTTAGCAGTATTATACTTAATGAATTCTTGTTCGGGATAAAATAGATTATAGTATTCTATCTTCTGTGAAGATTCTTCGAATAGATAAAAACTTATTGATATAAATGAAATACGAAAAAGAAATTACGAGTGAGGTTTTGAAGCTCAAATTTGAGGGTGATTTAATTGGCGAGAACAATGGGCCAGAGGTTGTAGAGTTAGCGAATGATGCAATATCCAGTGGGGTTAAAAACTGTTTATTGAATATCTCGGATGTTAGGTACATCAATAGTAGTGGGATCGGAGTTCTAATTACCCTTTTAACGAAATTTAGAAATCAAGGAGGAGAACTCTTTATTATAAAGCCATCCGAGCATGTTAATAAGCTCCTTATAATGACAAAACTTCAGGCAATCTTTAATATTGCGGAATCAGAAGAAGAAGCATTAGAAAAAATATAAATCAATGTCGAAAGTAGATGTGCTCCTTGGATTGCAGTGGGGTGATGAAGGGAAAGGGAAGGCTGTAGACTTCCTTGCACCTAAATATGATATAGTAGCTAGGTTTCAAGGTGGCCCTAATGCAGGCCATACCTTGGAGTTTGATGGAAAGAAGCACGTCTTACATCAAATCCCCTCTGGAATATTTCATCCTGAAATACTTAATGTCATAGGGAATGGGGTAGTTATCGATCCAATTGTTTTTGCTAGAGAGATTAGAGACCTTGAGCCATTTGGTATTGATGCAACAAAAACGCTCATTCTGTCCAATAAGGCTCAGCTGATTTTACCAACTCACAAACTTCTTGACAAAGCACTGGAGTTGTCCAAAGGTGAAGATAAGATAGGGTCTACCCTTAGAGGAATCGGGCCAACCTATCAAGATAAAATTGGAAGGCATGGGCTTAGGATAGGGGATATCATTGAAAAAGATTTTGACAATAAATATCAGAATCTTAGAAGTCAACACCTAAGTCTACTTTCAGCGTTGCAGTTGGACGATGATTTCAAAGAACAGGAAAAACAGTTCTTTGAGAGCCTTGACTTGATAAGAAAATTTAGAATACAAAGTACAGAGTA
>JABSPG010000140.1 GCA_013214445.1 Ekhidna sp.
TTGGTCTTACTTCTCCATGGGATATTAAACCCTTGGCAACTTGGACAAATGAAGTTTGGAAAATTGATGATGGGGTTGACTATCCAAGATTAACAAATGTAGTTCTTCCAATGGATGGCAATGAAGGAGATTCTCATAATGCAACCATTCAGGTATATCGAGATGGAACAAGGATGATCTCTTATCGAGATGGCGATCTATTCAATCATAAATTAGAGAATGGTGTTTGGCAGAGAGAGGGTGAGTTGTTTCTGTCGGGTTTGAATGGCAACACTACGCATTGTTTTATCACAGAGGATGAACAGACCATGTTTCTTGCATCTGATTTTATGTCCAATGGGTTACAGCTTGATTTGTTTATTTTTCGAAAAGACACTGCTGGCAATTGGGGATTACCGGAAGCAATAGATGAACTAAATACAGATTTTGATGAGGATTCACCATTTCTTGCATCTAATGGCACCCTCTATTTTAGCTCAAGAGGCCATAACTCAATGGGTGGTTTTGATATCTTCCAATCTACGTACGATTCAATAAACCAAAAATGGTCTAAGCCAGAAAACCTTGGCCATCCCATCAACACGGTTGCAGAGGACACCTATTTCAATATGGACGGCAAAGTAGGATATCTGAGTTCTACGAGGGAAGGTGGCTATGGTTCATTAGATATTTATCGAGTATTTTTCTTTAACAAAGTCAGTGTGGCTGGTCGGCTTTTAGATGGGGGAAATAATCCTGTGGCAAATGCAGAGGTAAACATTGATTACGAGTCTACCAGTCTAAAAACCTACACAGATGAGGATGGGTCATATGAGCTGCTTGTTCCGATTTTTAAGGATATGAAATTAACTTTTGAAAAAGATCAAAGGCAGCTTCATGAGGGGGAGTACCTAGCTCACGTTTTCTTTAAAGATAAGAACGACAATTCTTATGATCTTTACTTTGAAAACACTGCAGATTTAAACCTACTTGATGGACCGTTGACAAAGGTTCAACATATCAATATTAATGTGCGAAATGATTATTCGGAGAACTTGATTCTCGAAACGGTTCCGCAATCGCTAGAGGCCGCATGGGCTGATAGTCTTAATCGGTTAGATAGTGTCATGTTTGTTAACGGCCTTGATGGACGAGAGGAAGCAGTTAAGTTTATAAAGGAAACGGCAAGGGTTAGTTCAGAAAATCTGAGGATAAAGGATGTAGTGATCATCAAGAAAGTAGAAGAACCGGAGGAGAACTTGTTTGCAGAAATAGAGAAGGAGAAAGAAGATGAGGTGGAGATTGATGATAAATTGTTTACCGTTCAGATCTTGACACTAACCATTCCAAACGTACCACCGCCGTTTTATTTTGATCAGATTGAAGCGCAATCAGTGGTTTTTCATGCAAAAGGAGCTGATGGACTAGATAGGTTCTATACAGGTTCCTATGAAACGAAAAGAGATGCTAAGCGTGCAATGATGGAGCTTCGCAAGCTAGGATATTCAGATGCATTTGTTCGTAAGATCAAGAAGTATAAAGAGTTTGAAGAGGGTAGCTAACACGTAAGATCGTAGTGTCCTATTTTAGTTCATCCCAATTGTAGAGCCATGCAAAGTAGTTCTTTTCCTATCTTTTAATCATTATATCTCCCACAAGTAGCGAGTCAACCTGCGGCAGCATTTTGTAATAGAGCTTATTACCTTGCGTTACTAGCTCCGCTCTATTTCCACCTCGTTCTTGAATCCAAGAGTTTTTGTCAGTCTGATAAAAGAAGGCAACCACATACTGTAGGTGTGTCTCATTTGGACTTAGAGTCTTTTTTTGCTTTGTGTTAGATCTCAGTGGATCAAAATCCATCAATCCGTAGTTAAACTGGTTTTCCTTTTCGATAGCCATCGTTGCAGATGGTAGAAGGAATTGCACAAAGAGGTTTTCAGAGTTAGGCACTGGAAAACGCTCATTTGAGAAATCGAGCCTTACCGTGACTGTGTCCTCACTCTCATTTACTATGCGACTGAAGAAGACTAATTGACTGCAATGATAAAGACCATCAATGGGCTTGGGGTAGGGGCCGCCTTTCGGAAAACTATTTTGAATCCTAATGCCATTGCCGCTGTACTCACTGTACCAGTTTATATCCGTTTTTGGCCATTGAACGAAAGAGGAATTCAGCGTAGATGTAAGAAAGAAAGTGAATGTGATGATTTTCTCCATTTTAGTAGATCGGTTAAGCTGGGTAATGGCAAATTGAAAGATCAAGCTGATTCTCTGCAAATCAACTTGAACGCTATCGCTGCAAACAATCAGATTAGACTATTCTTCTTCAGCTTTTTCTGCCAATCTCGAGAACTTTTTTGATTCTTTACTATTGCCGATAATCTTATGAGATTCCACCAGCTTGCTCAACAGTATTTTTGATTCAGGTCGTTTTGTAAGTAAAACTTGATACACTTCGATAGCAGCCTGATGCATATCGTTCTTGACGAAGTAGTCTGTTAAGGTATATGGTTGATTGTTTCTTAGTCCAAGGATTAAATCTTGATCAATATAGATATCATATAATCGTTTGAATTCAACCAAATTGTCATCCCTGATAGCATTTCTTACAATGGAGAATCTGGTCCAATTTGGGACTTCAGGCGGGAAGCCAAATAGCGCAGATCGCTTTAAGTAGTAGTCTTTCACGCTCTCAACACCCCCGAATTCTCTAAACTCATCAACAGTTGCAAACTGAATAACTGGAAAGTAATGGTAAAAATTCTTGATGCCGTGATAGAGTGTCGAATAAGGAGTTGATCGGTGTTCTTCATTTGCGAGTTGAAGGTATTGCCATTCAAAATCTTTCACTGGCGTTTTCTCAAGTATGTCTTTAAGAAGTAATGCCTCTTCATTCACGATTCCTTCCCCTTGAGCTGAAGAGAAGAATAAATTGATGGGTTCGTCTAGTCCTGCATTTAGCAGGCTATCCAGCAGATCTAGTTTATTCTTAACAGGATAACTGCTGGCAAGGATGTATCCATCAAAGAGTTCTGGTTTATTGCTTAACATTTCTAGCGCAAAACTTCCCCCGTACTCCCATCCAAAAAGTAACTTCTCTCCTGTTGTTTGAAATTTCGTGTCCGTATTCTTGATCACTTCTTCTTCAATAAACTTCATGAATAGTGTCGAACGGCTACTAAAGTTTGAGAATCTGTCCGGATACTTATTGCTAATTCCTACGATAATGAATGGTGGGGTGAGTCTAAATTGTTCAAAACTTTTGGCAACACTCACAGCATGTTCAAAAAGTCTCTGACCATCAAGTATGTATAGGACAGGGTAACCTTTTGCTGAGTCTACATATCCATTGGGTAGATAAACTTGAATTCTTCGTTTTTCTTCTAAAAATTTAGAATCAATTTCAAAGGTTCGCCAAGTTTCAAGAGGAACTTCACTAAGCTGCGCTTTTGCCAATCCGATTTCCAGTAAGAAGCAAATAAAAATGCTGAATACTAATTTCATTGATTTATCAATTACGTATCGGAACGAGATGTAATGTAAGAAGTTGGTATTCATGGCAATTACGTGAGCTATTCAAGAGTAGCCCCGATGAATCTTATGCGAAAGATTCAATACATGATTTCGACATCTTCAAGTGCGATTACAGATAGTAAATTGAGTTTCCCGTCATTGAAAGCTTCATCGATGGTGCTTAGGTCAAAACCATCCTCATTGATAGGTTTGTAGTTGTTGTAGTCTTGGATGACCACATTGTTTACCTTTCTTGAATTAAGAGCTTCTCTGAATCGTACTCCTTTGCCTTCGTCCTCGTTATAGCTATAAGCCAAAAAGTCCATGCTGAAGTCATTGACGTCAAACCAATAGTAAAAGACATCTTCAAAGTCTTCGCCTCCTCCTTCGGCATTGAAAGTCACTTTGATTTTGTGGTATTCTTGGTTTCTGATTTTTGACTTGCCCACATACTCCTTTATTACTGCCCCATCATTTAGGGAGAATGGGAGAAAAGCGAAATAAATGACTGAATTCACTGAAGCTGTATACGCTTCTTTCTTCTTCTGTTCTAACGCTACAACAGTATCATTTATGTATCGTGTTAAGCCTTCATTGTTCAATATGTCCTTGATTTCATTCTGAAGACTATCTGTTTGCAATCGACTGTATTTATAAGACCCCTCATTCATTTGGTAAGAATAGGTGACACTTCTAAATACAAATCTAGCAGATGCCTTTTCTAGGTTTTCTGTTCCAGAAGCTTGTATTGCCTGATCCACAATTGCCTGAGCATCAGGAACTTTTTCTGAACAAGCAATAAAAAGTGTTGCCAAAAGAACGATATGAATTTTCCGAATCATGAAACTACGAACGTAATTGCCTCTATTGGGATTTATCAATTTGCCGACAAATTAATTATTTCCACTACAGGTATTTCTATACGTGTAGTCACTACCAACGAATTCATTCCATTCCTCTTCGGTTAGGCTTCTATTTACAAGTGAACAGATTCTATTGGCCAGGGAAGTAGGATCAACAGGCCAAGTCCTGATATACTCATCGCCACCACCAGTTATTACGGTTTCCCCAGTCGGGTCAAAACTTCCCGTAAGCACCCAGTCCTTATGATCATCGAGGATGGTTGGTAATTTTCTCGAATCATTAAGGTCCCAGATTCTTGCCGTGCCATCTCTACTGGTGGTCAAAAGGAAATCTCCCTTTGCATTAAATTGAATGTCTGTTACAGTACTTTGATGACCAGAAATGATACGAATGAGTTTCTTTTCCAGGATATCCCACAAAATCACATCTCCACGGTCTCTGCCAATAGCAAGGACATTACCATCAGGGCTGATATCTAGGCAATTGATGGCAAAAGAGCCAAGCTCATATCCGAAATAGGACTGATTTTTCCAGTTAGCCATAATATCCTCGATGGGGGATTCCTTGACCGCATAGGGTTTTTCCCATGCTTCTAGGACTCCTTGCTCTGTTCCGGCATAGATCGTTCCTTCCTTTTCGTCTACTTTTAGTTGATTGACTTTCAATGCGGTCTTACCCAAATTCTCCGTTTTTGCATTGAAACCTTTGAGCATCAAATCTCCTTTTTTTGAAACAGTTAAGTATTTTCTTTCTCCGGGAAGAAATGTTGCTGTCTGAACGGGTTCTGGATCCTCTAGTACTGAAATGTCATCCTTCAATGCTTGATCCAAGGGAATCAATGCCAAACCCATTTGATAAAAAATGGCCATCAGTACTTTTCCGTCATTAGATACTTCAATAGACTGAACAATCTTATCAGATTCATAAACTACTTCAGGAATGTTCTTGGGATTACTCAAGTCCCATTTTAGAATTTTTCCATCGGTGGACGATGAATAGTAGGCATTAGGATCTGAACCAAAGACCAGAGATGTAACTGCATTGGAGTGAAAGCCTACTTGATTGTAGGCCAGATCTTTAGAGAAATCATACTCCAGATACTTATTTGCTTGGTATAGTGCTTGGTAAACGTTTAAGTGAGAGACATAGGGTTCGGTATTTCCATTCTCCCAGAAATCAAAAGCCTGCCTAGCTACCAGAGCTTTGAGCTCTGTGAGGTACCCTGGCATGACAAGCGATCTTTGAGCCATGGACATTACAAGTTCAGTCAGTCTTGGATTATCCGCTGGCTTGTCTTGCGAAAAGGAAGGTATAGTAGATATTAAAGAGAGGCATAGCAAAATGTGTCTCATGAACTAAATGTAATCATTTTAGGACAAGGCATTCTCAATCTGTATAATTCTCAGATCACTTCCATCTTTTTCATAATGAAGCTAGCACTTTTGTTTTGACAGATGCCGTCTCTCAGTTTGTAGTCGAAGACAAGTTCATCATTTACGATCTCTACCTCAAAGCGTTTATTGATCAGTGAGTCTGAGAATTCATTGGCGACATTACAAACCTCAAGATCGTGTGTAGCAATACCTCCGAAAACTTCCTTTTTTGCCATTTTTCGTATGACTTCTATGGTGCCATTTCGCTTATCGTCAGAGTTGGTTCCTCTCAGAATCTCGTCTAATAGCACGAAGCATGGCTCTTGCTCCAGACGATCCATGATGTATTTGAGCCGCTTTACTTCTGCATAAAAATAGGACTCACTATCGTTTAGTGAATCTGATAAACGCATGGAGACCAATACTGGCAGGGGATGCACTGTAGCACGCTTGGAAAATACAGGAGCACCGATTCCCGCCAAAACCATATTTACACCAACCGTGCGAAGGAAGGTACTTTTTCCACTCATATTCGATCCTGTGAGGATAAAGAAATTGTGGTCTTTGAAACTGATGGAATTGGTGACCGTCTTTTCCCCTGGAATAAGTGGATGCCCTAAATCTTCAAATTCAATTCGTTTTTCCGTGTTGATGTTTGGATAGGTAAAGCTGGGATTATTGTAGTGAAAATTAGCCAGGCTATTGAGCTTCTCCATTTCACCAATTACATCTAGCCACTGTTTGACATGTCTTGCGTGATTCTGTCGCCAGTTTTTGATGCCCCTCAAGATATGGACGTGATAGAGCAAAATACCGTTGAGTATTGGGCCAGCAAAAATATTGGTAAGGTGCTCGAGTCTTTCAAAAAGCGCAGAGAGCTGTTGGATCGCTTTGCTAGCATTCTCCTGCTCCTGCTTTAGGGTTGCCTGCAGGCCTTTTAATTTCCTTGATTGAAACGCTTGATCTTCTATCGATTTCAGCAATAGCGCATATTGCTTCAAAACCTTCTCCGTTTCAGTAGAGGTAAGCAGTTCGTAACGTAATTCCTTATAATGCAATCCTAGGATTACTAAGTTCAAGAGCATGAACATTCCGGTGATATTGCCGGCTAAGCTGTAGTCAAGCACAAAATACCCAAACATCATTGTCAGTACGAGAATGGGCAATACAAAAGTCAAAATCCGTATTGTAAGACTGCTTTTTGATCCTGGCTTTTGTGACCATTCCATCAATTGATCGTATCCTTCCTGGCTACTTTCTTCTAGTCTACCAAGAGCATAGATTTCGTGCCGCCAGTCAAGCAAGGGGGTGAGCTCCTTAACGGCCTCTTGAGTGGCTTCAATTTCTTGTTTTGGAAGAATGGATAAAAGTGACTTAGCCAAAATTTGTTTCCCTCTGAGAGTAGCGGTTCTATTGAGGCTTTGGAATAACGAATGATTACCAAAAAAATCCAAGTCATACGAGTAGGGGTGATCATGCTGACTCAGTTCTGCCCCATCTTCATAAACCAATTCTCCTTTTTCAAGATAGCTGATTTCGTCTTGGTTGATGGCAACTTTTTCATCTGCCATTCTCCTTTTCCATCTAATTACACGATGTTTCCTCACGAGCAGTAAAAAAACCGCTGTGGAAAGTAACCCACAGATTAGGAGCACTGGCTGGTCTGAGGAATAATACTGATAGAACAAAGTAGCACTTGCCAAGGCAACTATGAGTCGAGTGATACTCATCTTTTTGTCTCTTGCCGACAGGTTCTCCGCCTCTTTTGTTAAGGTTTCAATGTTGCTTTGGTAGGTATTCACATTCACTATGTTCTGCTTGCAAGGTTAAAGGTTTATTTGCCTTGTGAACAGCTGATTTTGCAGGTTCGAGAAATTAATTGTTGTTTGGCTTTAACGGGACTTGTGGATTTGGTGTTCCGTGAGAACCATCCTTGCAGCACATTGGGAGTTTTTCGTAAGCGATCGGGTTTCTAGTCAATGTGTCCGCATGATATCCGACCATGGTAATCCGCTTTCTTAAAGTCTCAGCATCAGTCTTCTTTGCGTTGTAGGTGATGGTCATAACTTTATCTTCCAGATTCAACAAAGCCTCTTTTACTCCTTTTTCGAATGCCAAATCCTTCTCCAAGGCATATTGGCACATTTCACATATTGCAGAAGTTTGGATTTCTATCTGATAGCCCTTGTCTACTTCCACAGGTTGCTTTTGAGCGAGACCAACAAGAGCAACCAAACAAAAGGTCAGTGTACTACTAATTTTTAATTTCAAAGTATTCATTTCTGTTCTTATTTAATTCTTAATCTTATATCTAAACCCTGCATAGATCATTCTTCCTGCTATGGGAGCCCAAACGATTGAGGCATCAAAATCATCACCAAATGGGTTCTCAGCATCAATAATCGGATCGTCTTGCGTAAATCCCAATAAGTTTTCTGATCCAAGGTAAATACTCCCCCAGCGGAACCCACGACTTACCTGAGCGTTCAGCAGGAAGAAATCAGGGGAGCTTCGAGGACGCTGCAATTCCATGGGCTTATCAGCGGTGTTTGGTAGTCTTTTTGAACCAAACCACTGAAGGGTGGCATCTGCTTTCCATTTGTCAAACTTGGTAGCATAGGAGGTGTTTAGGAAGAATCTGTCGCGAGCGTTGAAAGGCACGTCTCTCAATTCACCATTGATGGTGGCTTTTACATCGTAATATTTGTATGCAGCTTTGGCACTAAAACGATCTGAGAATTGATAGCTCCCCTCCAATTGAAAGCTATGGGCATATGAATCTCCTCTTAAGTTGTACACCCTTAGTTGGCTTGAGCTTGCGTCCATGTCATAAATCAGCTGATTTTCGAACGTGGTGTAGAAATAATCGGCAATGAGGTTAAGCTTTTTTTCTCCAATTGTTATGACAGAAACCAAGCTTCCGCCCATGTTCCATGAGACCTCCGGTTCGGGATCTTCTTCCACTATCAACTGGCGTGACGAAATAAGCACACTGCTATTTTCAACGATTGCGTTAGGCGTACGATAGCCTCTACCTACCGCAAGTCGCAAAGTGGTATTTTCTAAAACCTGATATCGGCTGTGCATTCTTGGAGTGAAATAAGTTCCATAGAGATTATGAAAATCACTTCTTGCCCCTAGAAGTAAAGTGAATTTTTCGCCTTCTGAATAGGTGTATTCGTAGTAGATACCCGGGATAATCACTTGTCTA
>JABSPG010000141.1 GCA_013214445.1 Ekhidna sp.
ATGGAGGGTCTGAGTAGCTTCATTTTTGATATGAGTCAGCTAGACGCAGGGATTTATTACATCACGATAGATGTGGCTGGACAACAATCGCAGCGGAAGGTGATTAAGCTTTAGCCTTTCGACAAGCTCAAGGTGATAGTTATGGGGGGGCAAGTGAAGAAGGTTTTCGGCTCAAGAAGAGCGATTGGAAGAATTCAATACTATGAATGCTTAAGGGTGTTTCGTCAATTACTTGTTAAAGGTGTGTAGTTTATTTAAATGGTTGTCAGAATATTTATTATTCATATTAGTTTTGTGAAGAATAAAATTCTGTAAATTAATTTTGTGATTACTTATTTAAGATCCAGTATACTATTAATGTGTTCTACAGATTTTTGTTTTGCTAACTAACCAATAGCCTCTTATGAAAATACAATCATCGCGTATTAAGCTGGATACAATCGATCGTAAAATCCTTGATATTCTGCAGGCAAATGCTAAAATCACCAATGCTCAACTTTCAAAAGATATCGGATTGTCGCCAGCTCCAACTCTGGAGCGTGTAAAGAAACTAGAAACATCAGGTATCATCAAAAGCTATCACGCAAAACTGGATACAGATAAGGTTGGTTTAGGTGTGCATACCTTCGTTCAGGTAACGCTAAAAGGGCATAACAAGAAAAATATTGATGCCTTTACCAGTGAGATCAATGGTATCCCGGAGGTCATCGAGTGCCATCACATTACAGGATCCGGAGACTTCATTCTTAAAATCATTTCTAGTGATATTCAGACGTATCAAAAGTTGATGCTAGAGAAGGTTTCGGAGATCGATGTGGTAGATGGATTGCAGTCGATGATTATTCTCTCCACCTTCAAAGACAGTAAGGTGATGCCTGTACCTGAAAATGAGTAACAATCAGATTTTATCGCAAGCGAAAGTCGATCAGATCATCAAACGGATCGCCTATCAAATCTATGAAAACAACATGGATGAAAAGGTGATTCTAGTAGGTGTTGATGAAGGAGGTAGAAAGCTTGCAGATCAAATCAATGAGACCCTTACCACGATTTCGGGAAAGGGGGCTAAGTGCCTGACCATCTCGCTCGATAAACAGCATCCTTTGAGTAAAGACATTGAACTGGACGGTGACACCACTGACTTAAGGAATGGGTTGGTGATCCTTTGTGATGATGTACTGAATAGCGGGAAGACATTGGCTTATAGTCTGGCTAAGCTTTTGAACCTGGAGGTTAAGAAAGTGGAGACTGCTGTATTGGTACTTCGAACGCATGGTAGATTTCCCATCTACGCCAATTATAAGGGGTACGAACTATCTACGACCATCAAAGAGCACGTAGAGGTGCGTGCTGGTGATGGAGTATATCTCTTGTGAGGGACATGAACGAGCAGACCCTGAAACAAGTTCAGGGTGACTTATTAAGTTAGTCTGCTTGTTTTTTTTCTCAAAGACCCTTAAATCTTAACGTCTTTATTTGTAGGGCAGAAAGGAATCTAAACCGACACGAAAGCTGTTCAACGCTGTTAGCTGCACGAATAGCTATTGTAACCAGTAATGGGGTACCAATGGATGCTAGTCTGTTTGGATTTATGCCTACACAAGTAAAAAACCCTGACACTTTCGCGTCAGGGTAATCACAATTAGCAACCAAATCACCTATCGACTAACAGTTCCTGTTGGGAAAGAAGATGCAGTATTGTTTCCTAAGCTCTCTGGAGATCCCGAAAGTGTTGCAGGTATCATTCCAAATAAAGGCTTAAGTGTAAATGGAGCAGGGCTATTGTCTGGGTAAGGTTCAATAGAGATGACAGCCATATTGCCTCTTAGATCCGTAGGAAAGGTCAATCCACTAGGTGCATTGTGAAGAAAATCTTCGCCGGGATAATTTGGGCCTCCATTTGAGCCGCTGAAGGGAGCTGCTTCGTCAGCTGACGCCACATCGGTAAAGTTACCGGTCGTGACAGGTGTACCATCAATAACTACCCAACCTTCATATTTCCATCCGGCAGCAAGTTCTGGGAGGTCTAGGCCAGCAACTGCGGAACCGGAGCTATTGTCCAAAAACCAGATTCCACTGAATTCCTCGGATGCATCACCTGTTCCGGTAGGAGTGGCAATGATGTACTTTCCTGAGGCAGATTCGAAACCAGAGCCAACCGGTGAAGAGCCGAGGGAAGCTGTACTTCCACTAAATGCCCCGGCAAGAATTTTTGTCGCCGCAGGAGCAGGATCATCATCTTGTACGGGCTCGATGGATAAAACGAACATCGTAGCAGAGGCCAGCTCTCCCGCATTCACCTCAAAGGAGGTTTGAGAAAGACTTCCATTGCCGTCTACAGTAAAAGTTCCTGTAGATACTGGCGCACCGTTCACAATAATCCATCCCTCATAAACATAATCCGCTCCCAGGTCTTCTAGTCCTTCAAGGTCAAGATTGATGTTGGTTGTTGTGGTGCGGTTTACTGTTAACGAATTTGACAGAGCATATGTACCGGCAGTCAGGTCTGAGACATTCATTCCCACAGCTAAATTGTCATCTGTGCCGTATCTCATATACCAGATCAAGCAAATGCCTTCGCCGGCACCATCAAAATCGTTTCTTTCTACCATTTCCAATGTACCAGGGAGTCCTAAGATGTTGTTTTGATCATCAGTCACCACCCAGGTCCCATTTTCACCTATTGCTTCAGAGTTGTCAATGGTGATCCCGCTAACCATGTCTGCCTGGCCATCTCCCACAACAAAGTTGAATGGTCCACCTGCAATGGTTCCGGCATTTAGTGCGTTTCTGGATACCTGAATGCTATTCGAAATGTCGATGTTTCCGGTTACATTATTTACATTCTCACCCTCTACCAGGCCATCTACTACTCCCTCATATCTGGCATACCAGATGAAGCAGATTCCAGTGCCAGCACCATCAAAGTTTACGCCTTGCAGCATTTCCAGTGTTCCTGGAAGTCCTAATATCTCTCCGTTTTCTGCGGTAATGATCCAGGTACTTTCACTACCCGTGGCATCACTATCGTTCACGGAAATCCCTGTAACCATATCTGGCAATCCATCGACGGCAAATTCGAAAGGTCCTCCGGAAATCATTCCAGCTGAACTCTGGATTGTTGTGTCGTCATCGTCTCCGCAGCTGGTAAGAATGATTCCAGTTGCGGCTAGCATGATAAATAGTTTTCTCATTAGTGTAATTTTTGTTTGATACAAATCAACGGATGAGATATTGTGAAAGAATCACAAGGAAGTAACATTTTGACCTCCATCTTTATTTTTATTTAAAAATTTGATAATCAATTGTTTAAAGTGTGCAAGTCCTTACGCTGTTCACATTAGTATTGACGTCTTGAATACCATTGTACTGATTTACTATCAGTTTGTGATACTTCTGTGATAAGTTTTGATTTCTTTCGAAGACATGGCGAAAGTTCTAATCATTGAAGACGATCCTGAGATTATCAATCTCCTTGAAATACACCTGCGAGATTTGTCTTGCGAAGTGGTAAAATCAATGGATGGAGGAGAGGGGCTACACTTAGCACAGACAGAAAATCCTGACCTGATTATCCTCGACATTGCACTACCTACGCTGGATGGGATAGAGGTATGCCGCAAGATTCGTATGACTCAGACGACCCCCATCATGATGCTTACGGCAAAATCTGAGGAAATTGATCGGGTGCTGGGCTTAGAGATGGGTGCCGATGATTACATAACAAAACCTTTTAGTGTCAGGGAATTTATCGCTCGAGTAAAGGCCATCTTTAGGCGGACAAAACTGATTCGAGAAAGCATCTCTAATGGAACAGCAATCTTAACTTTTGACAACCTGATGCTGGATGTTGAGAAGAGAAAAGTGGAAGTTGCTGGAGAAAGAATTGAATTATCCCCAAAAGAATTTGAACTATTGACATTAATGGCATCTCACCCCGGAAAAAGCTATTCTCGTAGTGACCTACTTAAATTGATCTGGGGATACGATTTTGAAGGGTACGAGCATACGGTAAATTCTCATATCAATCGTTTAAGGGCGAAGATTGAGTTAGATATGGCTAAGCCAAAGTTTATTCTAACCACCTGGGGAGTCGGGTATAAATTCAATGAAGAGTTATGAGAAAATCTCGTCTACTGACCAATCGATTGCTAAAAAAGATCGCATTGACCTTCTCGCTGCTGGTGATTTTGATGGGGGTAAGCTATATATTCACTACGCTTTATTTTACCACAAAACATTTTGAGGAACGATCACAGAAATTGAATGCTGAACTTGCCAATCACCTGATTGATGAAAAGTTTCAAGGTCAGTCACCCTTTCTAGAAAATGGGGAAGTAAATAGGCCGCTCTTTGGAGATCTCATGCACGACATGATGGCGGTAAATAGAGCCATTGAAGTATATCTGCTAAGTACAGAAGGAGAGGTTTTGTATTCAGTTGTTCTTAGTCACGATAGCCCGGATGATCCCACAACTTATGTAGATCTTGATCCTATCCAGGCATTCATTGCCTCGAAGGGTAAGCAGTACATTTTAGGGGATGATCCGAGGAAAAAAGGTGCAAAGAAAATCTTCTCTGCTGCGCATTTTAACTATGAGGGAAAGGAGGGTTACATATACATTGTACTGGCAGGGCAAGAGATAGATAGGGTAGCTTCTACTTTGGTCTCTAGCTACTTTTTGAAGCTAGGTTTAGGTGCTTCGATCTTGGCGATGCTTTTTGTTCTAGCCTTAGGCCTGGTCAGCTTTTGGTTTTTAACAAAAAACCTGCGTTCGGTAATTCAAACAGTCAATAGGTTTAGAGAGGGTGATTTAAATATCAGAATCGAGAATGCGGAGCAGACGGATCTATCAATTCTGTCAGTCAATTTTAATGAAATGGCTGATACCATTGAAAAAAATGTGGAGGAGATTAAGTCTGTAGATCTGCTTAGAAGAGAGCTTATTGCGAACGTTTCTCATGACCTGAGAACACCATTGTCTATTATCAATGGATACATTGAAACGTTGCAGATGAAAAATTCGGATCTGTCAGAACAAGAGAAAAACAAATACTTGAACATCATTAAAGCAAGCTCCGACAAACTAGCGAGACTTGTTGCTCAGCTATTTGAATACTCCAAATTAGAGGCTAAGCAGGTAGAGCCACTTAAGGAGCCATTTGCGATGGTTGATCTTGCGATGGATTTGGTTTCCAAGTATCAGGTTCTTGGTAAAGAGAAAGATGTATCCATTGAGTTAAAATCTGAAGATAGTGTGCCGTTGGTGTTTGCTGACATTAGCTTAGTCGAGAGGGCGATTCAAAATTTACTGGATAATGCATTGAAATTTACTCCAAGGGGTGGAGTCATTTCTCTTGCAGTGGCTTCTGATAGCAACGAGGTGAAGATCGGTATTTCTGATACTGGGCCTGGAATCAATGAAAAAGATCAACAAGTTATTTTTGATAGGTATAGAAGATCAAAGAAGAATACCTCAAATGAAGGTTTGGGACTCGGATTAGCCATTGTGAAGAAAATTCTTGAACTCCACAATACAACGATTAGCGTTATTAGTGCCCCAAACCAGGGGTGTACTTTTGAGTTTCATCTTCCTAGCTACCAAGTAGGCGCTACTTAATAGTCCTTATACAGGCTGGGCTTCCTAGTAAGCATCTGTAAGCTCATGTCTACCAGGTCTCCCATGCAGGTACAAGATAGAAAGTCTTCTTCTTCGTAATAGTCCGCAAGTTCTTTACGAAGCTTCTTTATATTTTCTGGCTTTGAGATTTGGTCTTTTTTCATGGTGGAGAGCAAATCATCCACTCGCTTTCTTTCTACTCTCAGTCGGTTGGCAATGTTTGAGCGCTCCTCGCGCTGGTATTGACGCATTGTTTCGGGCGTCATGTGTTTCAGCCCGATCTTGATGATGGGATTGTTTTGCGTGTAATACTGCGGAAGGTAAATGGCTCTACGTCCTTCATACGATTGTTGGTCAAAATCGATGGCACGCAATCGATACTCCACATCTTCAAAATCAGGGGTAATGTCAATCACAAAGTTGCTGCTGTGCATGTCACCCAACAGTCTTACGAAACAGCGTTCATTGAACTTGACAAATTCCTTGGCCAAACGGATTTCATTTAGGTTTTCTGTACCTAGGTATTTTTTAATGAACAGTTCAGCGGGGACTCCCACGATGTGCTCTTCTATCAACGTCTCCTTGTTTACAACGTAGCTGATTTTATTTGGAGAGAGCAGGTGCTCCAGTTCTAGTCCATAAATTCGCGAAGCGTCGGCGTTTTTTATGTAGAAGTAGTCAAAATTATCATTGATCTGGTTTACCACTCTAATCCTAAAGGGCTGAGTGTTTCCATAGGCACACAGGTCCACACGATCTATTATGAGGTGGTCCATTACCGACAGGTCTCCATTTGCCTTGATGATGGCATATACCTTCTTCAGCGAGGCATTTATGTGAGTCATGTCACTCTGAGGAAAGAACACCGTTTCCCAAAGGGTATCATTTCCAGCCTTGTCATATAAGGGAATTGAGTTGTCGTACCGTAGTAGATCGCCATAGTAGATGGGCAAATCAATTTCACGATCGTATTTTTTAATGTAAGATCGTAGAACAGGACTTATGGGAAAGATTTCTTTCTTCTTGCTAATGATTGCCATCTGTGATTAGTTCTAGAAATCGCTCATGCGACGTTTCACACCAGTCCCTAAATTTATCTCCAACCTCTCGATGTTTGGGCAGATAATCCAACAAAACTTCTAGGTCAAAGACACTACTTGATACGCCTGCCCCAGCTTTTTCTGCGTCTAGGGCATTGCAGGATTGCTCATAATGACCCTTCACCGGAACCATCAGTATGGGCTTACCCATATACATGGCTTCACAAACGGATTCGAAACCTGCGGTAGTCTGATATCCTTTGCAACTGGCCATATAATCAAGAAATTTCTGATCATCCAGTTGATGAAAGGTCAGATTATTATCAACTACCAGTGTTTTGGGTTCATCTTTTTTATCCCAGAAGCAATGAATGTTAATTTCTGGATGTTTATCATGGAATGATTTCACCTCTTCGGCATAGCCGTGATTGACCATATAAACCAAAAAATGATCTCCTGTATGGGTAGTAAGTTCTTTTACTTTATCTCGCAACAAAGGAGGCACCACAAATAGCTTCTTAGAATTCTCATCTTTAATTTCACTGAACGAAAGAGCTAAGACCTTATCTGCGCCAAAAGAGGCAAGCTTATTTCCTGCCAAGATGGAGGCCTTGTCGTAGATTCTCCCCTTAGGAAATTCGAATTCGGAATGATCCAGAAGGAACTGATGGGCAAGTGCTATATGGGTGATTTTAGGCTTCTTAATCAAATAGTACAGTCCGCCCAGAAAGTCATAAAAATTTAGAATAACATCTGGTTGCTCATTTCTTACAATGGCATCAATCTGATTGACGCTTTGGAGAAAGGTTCGATTCTTTACTAGGTTGGCTGTCAGTGTCTTGAATACATTTACGGACTTAGCCTTTTTGTCCGTCACAAAATTTGGACTTTCTAATTGGGTTATCGGAGCGGTAATTTGATCCAAGAAAAAGGCAGGAAGTTGTCTTCTTTGACTCTTTCCAACGATGACGTGCGAAACAGTTTGTCCATTGCGGATTAGCATCTGGAACAAGGAAATCGCCTGAGTCATGTGACCTCTTCCTTCTCCTTGAACAATGAAGATATAGTTCAAGCTTCTATTCTTTTAGTCACTTCTCTACGTAAGAGAGGGAGGTGGCGATGAACTATTGCCCAGATGACACTATCATCGATGCTATCGTAGGCATGTATCAGACGATTTCTAAATCCCCTGATCTGCGTTGCATGTTCAAGATGTTCTGTTTTTGAGAATTGAATGACTGCTTCTCCAATAATACCAAGCTGTCTTTCAACTGCGCTTTGGGTCTTTGGGTCTTGCGTGTATGCTTCAAATGATGAAATGTCTTTCATGAAAATCATCAATTAAGCTAATTTATCTAGCAATGTCATGCAGATACTTCTTGTTGTCCTTCGGCATAGATAAGTTTCTTAGTGCGTTGCAATTCCTTTTCAAAGACAGGATTCTTTATTGCTTGCGGTGTGATCAGATCAACTTTCTTACCGAAGTAATTTTCAAAGTAGTCCCATAATTCTATGAGTAGTTCACCTCTTAATAAGGGGTCGTCTTCTTTTAACTCTATTAGTAGGTCAATATCGTTTGGGTTGTCATTGTAAAGTGCAGATCCAAAAACAAATAGGTTAGCAACCTTTCTACTTTCCAATTCTTTATGGAACGCTATTGGATTGTTTTTTGATATGTATTCGGCAAGATACACGATAGACTATGAGGCAAATTTAAGGATAAACTCAGTGCCTTCACCGATCTGAGACTTTGCGGTTATGTTACCGCCATGTTTCCTCATAATTTGTTTAGACAAGCTGAGTCCAATCCCAGAGCCATTCTTTTTAGTTGTAAAGAATGGAATGAAGATCTTTTTAAGTGCTTCTTCCTCTATGCCAGTGCCATTATCTGCAACTGAAATAAAT
>JABSPG010000142.1 GCA_013214445.1 Ekhidna sp.
CAACTCCATGGTTCCATGGACAAGTTATTGATATGTTCTACATCGATATCTGGGAAGGGTACCTTCCAAGCTGGATACCTATCATAGGCGGGGATTATATGGCACTTTGGCCTGTTTTCAACATTGCCGATGCTTCGATATTTGTTGCCATTTGCTTCATCATCATTTTTCAAAAGAGATACTTTCAGAAAGAGGAAGAAGAGGAGGATCAGCTACAACCCGAAAACGCATAGTTTGAACAGTTATCATATTCTGAATGGTGACGACCTATATGAGCGATTCCCTACCGAAGGTATTGTGGGGGAGCTTATAGTCGCCAGAGAGGTTATGATCTCAGGGCCTGTAAATGCAAAAGATAAGGAGGATTTCTACACTCTCAGAGAAAAGTACATTCATTCAGAATTTGGCGATAGTGACTACAGAAAGAATGTAGTTGCCGAATTCGAAAAAATAGAAAATATCACCTCAGGGGAAATAAACCTTTGGTTTGAGGAGGACCTGTTTTGTCAAACTAACCTTTGGTTTGTTTGTAGTTTAATATACTCGAAGGAAGCTACTGAGGTGAATCTTGTGTTACCACCGTCACCACATCAATATGGATTCGGGTATCTTGATCAGCGCCAACTAAGAGATACCTTTGCGAATAGAAAAAAGCTTTCAGGTATCAATGTAAATCAGTTTGCTTTGCTATGGTTTGCTTATCGATCAGACGATATTGAAAGACTTTTGAAACTTGGTGTACAAATGCACGCTGAGTTTCCCTTTGTGATGAAAGCCATTGAAGCTC
Organism: Ekhidna sp.; assembly: GCA_013214445.1. Classification (GTDB taxonomy): domain Bacteria; phylum Bacteroidota; class Bacteroidia; order Cytophagales; family Cyclobacteriaceae; genus Ekhidna. Next base: position 788 of record JABSPG010000142.1, read on the forward strand.
ATTTTGATAGGTTGCCAAAAGACAGTCTGACTGGAAAGCCTGCACAGCTCATAAGAGAAATTATCGCTGAAAAATCCACTACTAATTTTAAAACAATTTTCATTGAGTTTTGCAAACGGGCTCCTATCTATGGATTCGGTGATCTACAGGTAAAAAAGATACTAGATCAAATACTGAGTAGGGAAAACTAGTTCTCTATACTACTTATTTCACCATCAAACTAGAATTTAAGAAAAATGAAGTCCGCCGAAATGAGACCGAAGATCTTAGTATGTAATCGCTTGCTACTTGATTCCAAAAACCACACGCATCTCAGCTCTGATTTTTATCGTCATAAATGCTACATCAGATTGATATCCTGAAGCGTCTGCCATCTCCATCATAGCCATATTTGATCGCATCATCCTAGGATTTTGATACCCATAATCTATCTCCTGAACCTCCCTGAGTTCCCCTAATTCAGCACCAACACTTTCCAAAAGATAAGTTGCCTTCTCTTTTGCGGCTTTCATAGCTCCAACTTTCACTTCTTTCCGATAGTCCTCTATTAAGCTATGCGAATAGGACTGAACATTTACGCTATTCAACCCCTCCGGATCTTGCATATCAATCAAATCATTCATCTGCTTCAGCTTAGACAGTTTCAAGACAAAACTCTTACTTGCCAAAAAATCATCGGGCTTTCTCTTCTTCCAATCCCAATTATAACCTGATACATTTTCCACACTAAGGGATTCTTTAGGGATTCGCAACTTCGTCAAAGATTTTATCAACTTGGACTCAAGTGTGTTAAGGTCTACCTTGCTATTCCCCCTTTTGTATTCCTTTAAAGTAATTCTAACAAAGATTTCATCAGGTGTAACCTCCATCTCACTGCTGCCTTTCACCTCAATAAAACGTCCGTCTTTACGATTCATTTCTTGCCCTTTTAGCGAGATGCTAGCAATTACAAATAGTACGATAAATAAATTTCTCATCTTTTTTTCCAATTAAGATGCAGCCACAATGAGGTTTCCATAAAACCTAATCAAAAACTTCCTCTGTTATAATATCTGGTTTGCCTTCTATGGTCTTATGTACTGGACACCTATCGGCTATTTCGATCAATCTTTTTCGCTCAGCATCAGACAGATCTCCTACTAGTTTGATCTTCCTGGTAATTTGATCAATCTTGCCTTTTGAGCTTTCCATATTTTCTCCATCTTCCTTATGTACCTTATCATGAGTGAGCTTCACATCCACTTCCTGAAGATTGATTTTCTTATAATCCGCATACATCCGAAGAGTCATGGCAGTACATGCACCTAAGCCCGCTAACAGGTATCCATAGGGTGTTGGCCCATTATCGTCACCTCCAACACTTGGTGGTTCATCAGCGATTAAATGGTGCCTGCCAGCGGTAATCTCTGTTACAAAACCCTTCTCTCCAATTCTAGTACTCACTTCACCTTCTGTCATTTGTTCAGGCTCACTTATATCTATGTATCTATCCGACCAACTGGCCACCATGGCTCCAGCATACTTCGCATCTTCTTCTCTGGTTAGAAGATGATCTGCTCCATCTAGTGAAATGAAGCTCTTTGGGTGCTTTGCTTCAACATAGATTTCCTGTGCATTTTCAATTCCTACAATGCTATCCTGAGGTGAGTGTAAGATTAGTAACGCTTTATCCAGTTTCTGTATTTTTTTCTCCCTTCCTTGTTCTTCAATGTCATCCAAAAATTGCTTCTTCATCTTGAAAGTACGACCACCAATATTGATATCCGCTTCACCCTTTTCTTCTAACTCATCACGACCAGAGGACAACAAATGAGCAACATGATCGGGAGAAGAAGGAGCACCTATTGTTGCTACTGCTCTCACCTTGGGCAAACTTCCTCCCACATGTAATACAGCCGCACCACCCAGTGAATGCCCTACTAGGATTTGAGGCGCTTCATATTGGTCTTCAAGAAAGTGATAAGCATCTTCTAAATCGGAAAGGTTGGAAGAAAAATTAGTATCAGAGAAACTTCCTTTACTTTGGCCTAGGCCTGTAAAATCAAATCGCAAAACGGCCATGCCCAAGTTGGTAAAAGCTTTACTAATGTAGTCTACCGATTTTAGATTTTTTGAACAGGTAAAGCAATGTGCAAAAAGAACAAATGCCTTTGGAGTACTTGATAAAGGAAAATCTACACGACCAGCAAGTTCCTGGCCATTGGCATTTCTAAAAGTAACTTTTTTAAATCTCATGAGTTGTGGTTGTTTTAATCTATCTTGAAGTGGAAACGCTTAGGTATTTATTGTGTCTTTAAGCTAACGATTTCTATTTAGTGAAAAGAATCTTATTCATACTATTATTCTCTATTGTCTCCTCAGCAGCAATTGCCCAATCAGTTCATTATGAAGTGATGAAAGGCAGTAAGAAACTGGGTGATATGACCGTGAAACGAAAGCTCTCTCAAGACCAAGTGATCTACGAGATAGATAGTAAAGTCACCTTCAGGCTGCTATTTGCATTTACAGTAGATTACGAATCCACAAGTGAATACAAATTCGGAAAGCTAATAAAGGAATACACACATAATCAGCTGAATGGAAACACTCAAAAAAAATCTACAATCTGGTTTGACGGAGAAAAATACACCCTTGATTTAGATGGCTCTAGAGTTTCTATCAACGAACCCATTGAGTACTCTGTAGCTACTGTCTACTTCGAAGAGCCTACCGACGGCAAAAGAGTATACTCGCCGCAGTTTGGTGAATATCTCACATTCGAGAAAATCGGAGACCATCTGTATGAACTAGAATCTCCGGATGGTCTGAACACCTATGAGTACACGAATGGAGTCTGCACCGAGGTTCAGGTAAATAGAGACTTTGCCAAGTTCGCATTTGTAATGACCGAAGAATCGCTAGTTGCTGTACAGCAGAAAAAAATCACGGGAAGTGGATCTTCTTTAGTTGATTAAGTCTTAATCATTTTCGATCTCTAGCTCTAATTCTCTCGCACTAAATAAAGGAAGCATGATTGTGAAGACAGTTCCTTCTTTTTGATCACTTTCTACCTGAATTTGACCTCCATTCATCTCTATAAACTCTTTGACCAAATTGAGTCCTAATCCCAATCCCTTTTCACCTGCTGTTCCATAGGTAGAAGACCCATCACTTGCATTAAATAGAACCTTCATTTTAGAATCGTCAATGCCTATACCATTATCCTTGATTGAGACTGTAGCATTTTGTGAATCTAAGGTTGCATCTACCACTACATATCCTCCTTGTTCTGTAAACTTGATTGCATTGTTTATCAGGTTCCTGAAAATCGTATGCACGCTGTTCTTATCCACCCAAAGTTCAATTTCGGACTTTAAGTTAGAAGTTAAAGCCACTTGCTTACCGCTAGCCATGTTAGAAAACATTCCTATGATGTCCTCAATCATTTCCTTCAATTCTACTTTTTCCGGCACATTAGGAAAATGACCCTGCTGCTGCATTGCCCAATTCAAAAGGTTATCTAGTAGATCAGAAAGCCTCTCAATAGAGCTTTCCATAAGATCGGCCATCTCCAGTAATTGATCTGTTTCCTTTTCTCGGACAAATGCTCGTATCAACTCTCCCACTCCAAATAATGAATTTACAGGTCCCCTTAAATCATGAGAAATGATGGAGAAAAACTTATCTTTTGTCTCATTCAATCGCTCCAAAGAAATTTTTTGCTCCCTTAATACCCGATTCACCTTTATCTTGTTTCTGTAGTAGATGTAAATAATAACTGCCAGTGCAGCAAAGGCGATAACGATGACTGAAATTGTTACAATCACCGCCTCCTGATTCTTTTGCCGTGCTTTTAGCAAATCAACTTCCGCTTGAGCATTCGATAAATCTATCGCTGTTTCGAGCTCTTTTATCTTAGTAAAAACTTCGGCATTAGAAATACTATCCTTGATTGCAGTATGCTGTTTGTAATAGCTGTAGGCGCTTTCATAATCCCCCTGTTTTGCACGGATGTTCGATAACCTGATAAGATTATCTCTTACTTCAGCTTTCAAACCGTAGCGAATTCCAATTTGTAAGCAAGAATCTGCAAAAGCATAAGCTTCCTCCAACAGACCTTGACTGAGATAGATATCGGACATGTAGCCCAAGAAAATGCAACTTCCATAATGATCTCCAAGAGATTCAAGTTGAAGAATGGAAGAGGCCACATCCCGTTCTGCATTCCCCAAATCGCCCTGTTCGGCTTTTACAAGACCCATATTTCCAAGGTTGTAAGCCTGACCTGACAAATCTCCAAGGGCTTTGTAAATAAGCATCGACCTTTCAAAACAAAGTAATGCGGAATCATAGCTTTCAATCATGTAGTGGGTGTCTCCCAAATTGAGTAAGGTCACCGCAAGTAAGGAACTGTCCTCTGCTGCCATAAGACTCACACTTTTGTTGTAGTACTTGATCGCATCCTTATATATACCGTATATGGAGTAGAAATCTGCTAAGGCTGTGTTGGAGGCAACTACACCCCTCCTGTTTCCGGCGCTTTCCGCTAAAGACAGGGATTTCATCAAGTTCTCAATCGCTAAATCGAAATCTCCTTTGATCCTATAGGCCTGACCCATCTGTAAATAGGCTTGATGCAAGTATTTGAAATTCTCATCTCGATCCGCTATCTGGATCAAGTTTTGAGATAAAGAAATCTTCCTTGCAGGGTCATTTTCATTCTGGAGGATCAGTCCTAGCATATTCATTCTCGCTGAATCACTAGTCACACCAGAAAGTTGTATGTAGAGGCTGTCTGCTACAGATTGATCCTGACCGAATAATCTAGGGCTGATTATGACAAGTATGAAAAAGAGCCGGAGCTTTCTCATCCCGTCAAGATAATTCTTAATTCTTAAAAAAGGAATCTACAAACTCGGTCTTGTTGAAAACCTGCAGATCTTCTACTTTTTCACCTACACCAATGTATTTAACAGGTATTTTGAACTGATCTGAGATGCCAATCACTACCCCACCTTTTGCAGTTCCGTCCAGCTTTGTTACTGCTAAAGACGACACTTCGGTAGCTTTTGTAAACTCTCTAGCTTGAATAAAAGCATTTTGTCCTGTGCTGCCATCCAGCACAAGCATCACATCATGAGGTGCCTCAGGAATAAACTTCTGGACCACATTTTTAATCTTTGATAGCTCATTCATCAAGTTTACCTTAGTGTGGAGCCTACCCGCTGTATCAATAATGACCACATCTGCATTTTCCTCCTTTCCTCGCTTCGCCGTTTCAAAAGCTACAGCGGCAGGATCAGTATTCATCCCTTTTGAAACGACAGGCACTCCAACACGATCCCCCCACATAATTAGCTGGTCAACTGCTGCTGCTCTAAACGTATCAGCTGCACCAAGAACCACACGCTTACCTAGAGCTTTGAACTGAGAAGCTAGCTTACCGATGGTCGTAGTTTTACCCACACCATTGACACCTACAACTAGAATGACATAAGGTCCATCAACTTTCGGCAAATTAAAATCGACTAGGTCTTTGGTGTTGTTTTCAGACAGTAGTCCAGCGATTTCTTCTCTAAGGATCTGGTTTAATTCAGATGTATTTAAGTATTTATCTGAAGCTACTCGTTCCTCAATCCGATCAATAATCTTAACGGTAGTCTCAACCCCCACATCTGAGGTGATTAATACCTCTTCCAGTTCATCTAAAACAGCTGCATCTACCGTAGACTTACCTATAACAGCCTTGTTGAGCTTCGTGAAGAAGTTTTGCTTAGATTTTTCAAGCCCTTTGTCCAGGGAGTCTTTCTTGTCTTTTGAGAAGAAGCTTTTTAGACCCATTGCGTATGTGATTTAGCTGTGATTGGTGAATATAAAAAAAGCCACTCTGACCTGACAGTCGGAGCGGCTTAGTTCTTTCTCAGAATTAAAATCTTATTTTGCTAAAGTATCCTTAACATCACCTTCTAGAACCATTTCCTCTCTGTAGGTATATGATCCATTCTCTCCTTTGATCGCTTTGATCACTTTAGCATATTTTGCTCCACCTGGTTGCTTTAGCGTTGCTACTACTTTCTTTGCCATGGTTACTTAATTTCTTTATGAACGGTATACTTTCTCATAATCGGATTGTACTTCTTCAATTCAATTCGATCAGGAGTGTTTTTTCTATTCTTGGTAGTGATGTATCTGCTGGTTCCAGCAAGACCACTAGTCTTATGCTCTGTACACTCAAGAATTACTTGGACTCTATTTCCTTTCTTAGCCATTTTATTATCTTCTTTTTCAAAAAGGAGTACAAATGTACATTTATTAGTTGGTTATAAAAAGTTTGGTATGCTAATTTATCTCAGTAAATGACCTACCCACCTTTTTCTAAGTCCGGCAAAATAAATGAATCCAAAGGGCTTGGTTGCTTCATTAGTGCTTCAATTTCGTCACTATGCCGAGGAGCCAGATCAGACAATAATTCACTTCCTTCCTTTGTGATCAAAATGCAATCTTCAATTCTTACCGCGATTCCCCACCACTTTTTGTCGCAATTAGCTCCTTCTGGTATATAAATCCCAGGTTCAATGGTGATGACCATTCCAGGCTCCAGTTTATCATAATTCCCTTTGTCATGGACATCCAATCCAATATGGTGACCTAATCCATGAGGAAAGAACAAATGCCTATCATCAGGGCTCTCGATAATACCAAGCTCTACAAGGCCATCATTTATTATCTTTCTAGCTATCGCCCTATCCAAATCTCGTTGAATGTTCACTCCCGGCTTAGCTGCGTTGATAGCTGCATCCTGCGCTTTGTAGACTAGATCATAAATCGCTCTTTCTTCGTCAGAAAAGACGCCATCTACAGGAATAGTGCGGGTAACATCAGCTGTATAACCATGGTATTCTGCACCAAGATCCATCAATATCATCTTGTCACTACTAATCTCAGGCTTATAGTTTTCAATATAGTGAAGTATGCATCCATTGTTGCCTTCTCCCACAATGGAAGGGTATCCCTCATATTCTGCCTGGTATTTTTTGAAAACAAACTCATGGATTCCTTGAACTTCTCTCTCACTCATGCCTGGCTTCATAGCTTTCATCACCTCTGCCTGGCCTATGCACTAAATATCTATTGCTCTCCTTAGAAGATTAAGTTCATCTTCAGTCTTGATTCCACGTAGATCCTTCATAATCTGATCTAGGCTCTCCATATCAAGGTTGTTAGCAGAAGACTCAATGGTGATATCTCCATCAGAAGGGTAACCGGCCTTTCTTTTGAATGAAGAAATCAAATCAAAAAGATCACCCCCCTGTGGCGTATCTCTTACATCGTTGAAGAAATCGTAAAACAGCACCTTATCAAAATCAGTAAAATCAATGTTGTAGTCCTCAAACGCTGTATTGTTGAAGACTTCATTAAATGCCAATTTCTCCTTTACTCCAGATATTCCTAACCTTCTACCTGTCCACATTTCGGCAATTGCGTCTCTAGGCTGAATGAAAATTATTTCATTGTAGCTCCCTTCACTACTCTTCTGTTTATCCTTAAAAATTAGCAGAACACCATGCGGCTCTCTATACCCAGTCAAATAGTAAAAGTTAGGATCCTGATGATAGATAAAATCTACATCGTTTGCTCGGTTTCTAATAGGGTTAGAAAAGAATACAGCAACCGAATTTTTAGGCATTTTCTTTCTAACCAGATCCCGCCTTTCTTGGTGGAATTCCTTCGGCAAGAAATCACCAGGCTCGTGTTGACCTAGTAATGTAAAAAATATAAAAAAGCCAAATATCGAAAGCGTACTCCTCATAATCCTATCAATTTCAGACTCAAATATATGTGTAGTAGCACTAGTAGGATTTAGAACGGGTCAAGTTCATCTACCATGAAACTCTAGCGCATAAAAAAACCCCAGCTGCTGGGCCAGGGTTTAGATTCTTTTAAGTTAGGCTGATCATTTGATCACCATGCCGTTTGCTCTAGCTTTTTTAAGAACAGCAGTAATGCCGTTTTTGTTAATTGTCCTTAGAGCAGAAGTTGAAACCT
>JABSPG010000143.1 GCA_013214445.1 Ekhidna sp.
TCCTTCTTGGAAATGATCTTCAAATATTTAAACTTTAAACTAAGCTAATTTGGTCAACCTATTCTAGGACAAGACATTGTTTGATCTCGTGAAGTTACTTGAGCCATCATTCAGGAAGAATTGTAGTGGTTCTCCGTTGTTTTCTAGATACGATCTGAAGGCAATATCCAGATCATTATCCCCGTCTACATCTAAAATGGCTACAGGTAGTACATCATAAGTTTCCAATTCGCCTCGCGGTTGGGCTGTCTGAATGAAATTAAAATTCGTTTGATCAAATACTGCAAGACCGTATTGATCAGTAGATCTATCAATTTGTACAGCAACATATTCTAAATCTCCATCTTCGTCCAGGTTTGCTGCCTTGGCAAAATCTTGCCTCGAAATGATTAAGTTTCCATTATCAAAAGAGCCAAAATCGACTGACGCTGTTTCAGGAGTGAAATTTCCCGCTCCATCGTTAGTATACATGACGTAGTTAAAAGGCTCATTGTAGCTGCCAGTTGTGAGAAAAAGATCCAAATCTCCGTCTCCATCGAAATCTCCCAAGTTTGCCCCCCAGATTATCACTCTCGAAGAACTAGGAAGAATCGACTGGGAAAACTCAAAATCACCCTGATTTTCAAGGATTAGTGGTGGGTCAGTGAAGCTGACGTAAACGGCATCAATATCACCGTCGTTATCAATGTCACCTGTGGCCAACGTGTTCAAATATGATAATCCCAAGCTGGTAGGAGAGCCAAATCTGATACTTTGAGCGGTAGATCTGCTATTGAAGGCAGATTCTTTATTGACCACTGTCTGTAGTTTATCTCGGAAGGTGTTTTTTGAATCTTGTGCTTTTAGTGGATTACTACTCGCAACAACAACTCCAAGTGCGAGTGCCAGGGCCCAGTGTTTGTAGTTCAGGCTTACTTTAAAACCTGTTTCACTGCTTAGCCCTTGAATTCTTTTTTCGAGGACTTTCAGCCTTACGATCGCATCTTTTCGTTTGCGATAACGCTGTTTTTGGAATTCGCCATCCTTTACACTTTTGTGAAATCGATTAGCAAGTTTGGTGTGCTTGTTCTTAAGACGGCTAAGAAGTGAGGTGTACAGGTTTGTTTTCATCTACAAAGAGAATTAAATCCGACCATTAAGATAGTAATTGAAATTAAACAACTACGTTATTGAGGATTAATTTCACTAGGATCTCCAGTCTCCTTGTTGGGATTATTCCAGAAAACCTCCTCGTCAGTCACAACGGAAACTTTGTGAAATCCCTTTTCAAGATTAAGAATATTTGGGCGCACGTTCCCTTCTAATATGATAAGGTCATAGAGTTCTTCTACGCTCGTTTGGTAATGGATACTTCCACATGGTTTCCCAGTCGGTACGTAAACGATAGTAATTCCGCAAACCACTGATCGCTTAGCTACGGGGGCCTTTTTGAAGATCGAGCTATCTGGGCGTAGTTTGGAGGTGGCGATAAACAGATAATCACCAATACGGTCCATTCCCCTAGCAAATCCGTTGAGGTCAGTGACAACCTCGTAGGTACCTGACTGTACATCCACTTTTACTAGTTCTCCTGTAGCAGACAGTAACATCCAAATGCCATCTTGATAGATTCTAGGTGTATGAGGTACTGCAAGATTGCCAAGAACAATCTCATTGCTTTGCATATCTATCAAGAGACCACCATTTAGCATTTCTTCTTTCCAGGAGTGGCTAGAGTTGCCTATACCGAGTGCTGAGATATACTTGGGATTGCCTGAGGGGTCGAGGGCTAGCCCATTTAAATGACACCTGTCTTCTGGTTTTAATTCTGTTATCCATTTGGGCTTCCAGATAGCCTCGAAACTGAAATTATCATTGATTTTACAAACCGTAGAAAACATCGTATTCACGCCAAGCAAGCCTTGTGGAGAATACTGAATATCATGCATGTCTAAGGGGCCAGTATAGTAGCTGGCCCTTGGAATGAATAAGCTGTCATAGGTATTGGGGTTGGCTGGGTACTTTGCTGCTAAGCCTGGTGCATTTGAGGTAACTAGTACTTCGTCGTTTGTTGCGATGGCCCATTTATTTCCTTGTTTGCCATACCCATTGGTTTATTAAATGTGCGAGGAAGCTGGATTAGCTGATTCTCATTCTTTGCAGAGAAGATCACTACTTTGCCCGTTTGATAGGTTGAAATAGCTAATGAGCAGTTAAGCCCTTGGAGGAGTTCGGGAACGTTTGGGGTGTAACTATAGCTAAACGGAGGAGGTGGATTCATATTTTTTCTTTGTTTCAATGAATACTATAATAAATCCAAGTATAAAGAAGCTAAGTTGAACTGCCCAAAATCATCGATAATCAATCAGTCCCGAGTTTTGATAGTCACTAAAACTCAAAAAAAAGCCCCTTAAAAGGAGCTTATTCTATTTCTATTAATTGTTGTTAGTATTCGTCTTCGTTGAAGAAGAAATCTTCTTTTGTTGGATAATCTGGCCAAATTTCTTCTATGTTTTCAAATGGCTGTCCGTCATCCTCTAATTCCTGAAGATTCTCGACAACTTCTAAAGGAGCCCCTGATCTGATTGAGTAGTCAATTAATTCGTCCTTGGTAGCGGGCCATGGAGCGTCCTCTAAATATGATGCAAGTTCAAGTGTCCAGTACATAATCTAGCCTCGTTTTGTAAGTCCTGTTTTAATAATGCGCGCAAATATATACGATTCTTTTTAAAGCGCGTTTTACGTAAATTTTACTTAGATGAAAGGTACTTTGCTTGAGTCAATTTGCCATCAAAATATCCGAATAAATTAGTATTCGCCATTTTCTATCCACCCAAGCAGCTTAGTTTTTACCTCTATCTTTTTCTTTTGACTCTTAATCTTATTTTCAACCATTTTGTTCATTTTTCCATCTGCGGATGAAAAATTTGCGGAATTTTCTTCGAAAATCTTAAGATCTTCTTGATCTCTGGCGATTAAGTCTTTTAAAATCCCTTTTCGAATGTTCTTCTTCTTTTCTGAATCAAGTTTTGAGAAATCTGAAAATCGCTTCAGGGATATTTTATTGACAAACTCACGTTCATTCAAAATAGGAATTAGCTCTAAGCATCCTTGCTTGTCCTGACTTCTGGTTTTGTCTTTATAGAGCGTTCTTTTAATTGCATCTAATTCTTCTTTTTGGAAAGAAACCTTGCCCTCCTTGATCTCAAGTAATTTTTTTAGTGTATCAGAATAATCCTTGGGAGGAACAAATCTCTTGCCTTTTAGCTGCTTATTGAAGTCGTTGTTTAGTGGTTGATATAGTTCCGCTGGAATGCCTCCAATCTCCTTCCATTGTTCTTTCAAAGCTTTGACTTTGTTGAACCTTTCTTGACCGTGAAGATCAACTAGACCTTTTGCTTCGATAATCAGTCCTTCGTACTGTCTCCTGCGATGGTCGGTTAACCTTTGCTTATCCTCAAAGAACTGCTTTTTTCTTTCGAAGAAAGACTTAACTAACTCCCAGAATTCTTCTTCTAACTGTTTGTTTTTGTCAAGCTCTGCACTCCCAGTTTTGATCCATCGACTTTTAACGTCATTTACCTTTTCTGTTGCTTCCTTCCAGTTAATTAATTCAACGGCTTGTTTTACTTCCTCAATCAATGCCAATTTGATCTGAGTATTTCTTACCCGATTCTTTTGAATGATGTCTTTTACGAGTGACTCATATTTTAAAATATCATCATGCAATTTTTGATAATCTCCTAGTCCGTCATGTGTGCCTAGATGCTCTCGTAGATGAATCAATTTCATTAGATAGGAGCCTTTGTTTTCTGTTGCATCTATCTTTTCAGTAACATCCGAGATCTTCTTTTCCAGATCTGAAAATCGTTCTTCAAAGAACTGAGCAGATTTGCCCTGATCATCATCGCGCACTTCACCTATTTCTCTGTCGGCGTGAGCCCCCCAGGCTTGCCTGTAGACTTTACCATCTTTTATATATCCGTAAGGTATTTGTACAGCGTCCAAGGGTGGTGTATTTATCTTAATCCGTGGTATATTCGATTTCTAATCAAACTTAAGCATGTCAGACGAAAAGATCATCTTCTCAATGTCGGGTGTTAACAAGATTCACCCTCCACAGAAACAAGTACTTAAGAATATTTATCTCTCATTTTTCTATGGCGCTAAAATAGGCGTACTAGGTCTTAATGGCGCTGGTAAATCCTCTTTGCTTCGCATAATTGCAGGAAAATATACAGATTATCAGGGTGAATTGGTTTTTTCTCCTGGTTATTCCGTTGGGATGTTGGAGCAGGAACCGGAGTTGGATCCTGAGAAGACAGTGATAGAGGTAGTAAGAGAGGGGGTAAAGGAGATAAATGACCTGCTGAGGCAGTATGAGGAGGTTAATGCCAAATTCACTGAACCGGAAATTCTGGAAGACCCAGATAAAATGAATAAACTCATCGAAAAACAGGGTGAGATTCAAGAAAAGCTGGACGCAACGGGTGCTTGGGAAATTGATCACAAGTTAGAAAGAGCCATGGATGCACTTAGGACTCCTCCAGAAGATGCGCAGATTAAAAATCTTTCAGGAGGGGAGAAGCGCCGGGTTGCACTTTGCAGGTTATTACTAGAACAACCGGATGTCTTGCTGTTGGATGAACCCACAAACCATCTAGATGCTGAATCAGTCCTCTGGTTGGAACAACACCTAAAACAATATGAGGGTACCGTAATTGCGGTTACACATGATAGGTACTTCCTTGACAATGTTGCTGGCTGGATTTTGGAACTGGATAGAGGTGAGGGAATCCCATGGAAGGGCAATTACAGTAGCTGGCTCGATCAAAAGGAAAAAAGATTAGCTCAAGAAGATAAGCAAGAGTCAAAAAGGCAAAAGACACTTCAACGGGAATTGGAATGGGTAAGAATGAGTCCAAAAGGCAGGCAAGCCAAAGCTAAGGCTCGATTGAGTGCTTATGACAAACTACTCGGGGAAGAAGCAAAGGAAAAGGAGAAGAACTTGGAGTTGTATATTCCTCCTGGCCCAAGATTGGGAGCCAAGGTGATCGAGGTAAAGGATGTTGCTAAGGGATATGATGATAGACTTTTATATGAAGACTTGTCTTTCAACTTACCTCAAGGGGGTATTGTCGGAGTAATTGGTCCAAACGGGGCTGGAAAATCGACACTCTTTAAAATGATAACTGGAAATGAGACCCCTGATCGAGGCACTTTCGAGGTTGGTGAAACTGTTGTGATGAGTTACGTAGATCAGGAGCACGACCAGCTGGATCCGGAAAAATCAGTATTTGAGGTGATCTCAGAAGGAAACGAGATTATTGATTTAGGTGGAAAAGAAATGAATGCAAGAGCCTATGTCAGCAAGTTCAATTTCTCCGGACAAGATCAAGGAAAGAAGGTAGGAACGCTTTCAGGTGGTGAGAGAAATAGGGTACATTTAGCCTTGACGCTGAAACGTGGGGCAAATCTGATCTTGTTAGATGAGCCTACAAATGATTTGGATGTAAATACACTAAGGGCTTTAGAGGAGGCTTTGGAAAACTTTGGAGGGTGTGCAGTTGTGATTAGCCACGATAGATGGTTTCTGGATCGCATCGCTACCCACATTCTGGCTTTTGAAGGTGACTCGCAGGCTTACTGGTTTGAAGGTAATTTTTCGGACTATGAAGAAAATAGGAAGAAGAGATTAGGTGATGAGGCTCCAAAAAGGATAAAGTATAAAAAGCTCATGTAGATTTCGTGTAGGGAGTGAGGTCAAACGTATTTGTTGCCTGCTTCTTTCATTGCTTGGAAATAAAAAAGGCTCGAAAGTTAACTTTCGAGCCTTTTTAAAATGATTTGATATCTTAATGACCATCTTCTTCATCATGCTCGGCACCATGGTGAAGATGATAACTGTGAGTGATTTTTTCAGTCTGTGACAGTAACAAAGCAGATATGATGAAAACCATATGTATCACAATTTCGATGATAACACCCTCTGTACTAGTTTTTTCTACCTCATTTCTGTAATTCATGAATGTCTTCAAGAGATAGACTCCAGAAATTGAAGCAAGGGAAGTTGCCAGTTTGATTTTCAATTGCCCAGCATCCAAGCCTTCTAACCAAAGCGGTTTATCCTCATGCATATCAACGTCAATTCTACTAGTGAATATTGAGTAACCTCCAATTGTAACCATTACAACAAGGTTCATAACCATGGATATGTCTACCAATCCTAGAACTTTGATCATCACATCCATCTCCGAAAGCTTGTTGAATTTTTCAACGAGATATAAAAGCTCCTGGAAAAACTTTAGGAGATAAATAATTGCTGCAACAATCAAACCTGTGTAGAGGGGAGCTTGTACCCATCTACTCCAGAAAATAAAGCCTTCAAAAAAGCTCTCAAATTTGTTCATGAATGAATTACCCTTGTTCATTGCTTACTGTCTTATTTGTATTAAAATCTAAGATATAAAAGATAATTTGAAGGATGATATTATGAATGTAAAATTAAACTTATTCTTCAAGTAATAGTACTACAGTTCCTCCAATTAAGTCATGAAGTCCCTGCTTGCGTTTGTTAAAACTTATCATCACAAATCCTCCAAAAAGTAGTATCAGTGAAAATAGCTTCGATATATTCCTAACTACGGATTGATGTGTTTTGATTGGTTTTCCTTCATAATTTACTACTCTGATCTTCACCCACTGTTTTCCAATCGTACCTTCCCAAATGATTTCTGAAATCACCTGATAGGTTAGATATATTGCAAATATGTAGATAGGGTCATAACTTGATCTTGGAACGAGATAGGAGAATAAATAAAGCAGGGTCAATATAGGAACAAGATCTATGTTGTGAGCTAATAGCCTCTTGGAAAATCCAGCGTAATTATGTTGGCCTTTTGTCAATGCTTTTTTTCTAATTGCCGAAGGTAAACTAGCAACTTATTTTGAAATTGATTTAGCACAATTGTTCAAAGTCTTTGAGTTTTTTTAGATGGTTTTAGCTAAAGGTATCCTAAACAAATAAATGCGTTGGGTTAGATTCCACTCCAATCAGGAGCTTTAGAGCTAAGTTTTTTATCAAAATACCTCCTTTAAACAAAATATACCCCTTATTAGGTACTTGATAAAAAAGCTTCTTTTTTTACCTTTCCGCGTGAAACCTAAACCTAATTATGTCATCACTCTTTTCCAGAAGGCGTTTCTGTCTTTTTAGCATTTTGTTCAGCCTATGGATTGCTCATCTACATGGCCAAGAGTTCAAGAAAGTAAATACTGGAGCAGTTGTAAAACAAGCAAAGGTCAGTTTTGATGGTACTAGTATGGTTTTTATGGCAAATTATTATGGCAGTTTTAAACCATACATTGCGAAATACAATCAAGACTCCTCCATGTGGGATCAGCCATCTCAAATATTTGAAAGTGATGTCATTGCTGGATATGAGATAAGGTATCCGCAATTAAATTTTGATAATACTAGACTATATTTCGCAGGAAGAAATGAGGCCAATCCAAATTTTGATGTCTTCTACTCTGATTTGCAAAATGGTGAATGGTCGGCTCCCAAAGAGTTTGAAATAGGGATCAATACCCCTCAAGATGAATTAGACTTTGCGGTTTCTGCTGATGAAAAAAAAGTACTCTTTACCCGTCCACTACCTCCCGAGGAAAAAGCAGATGATTATTGTGGCCAGCTTTACCTGACGGAGTTCACTGAAGCTGGGGTATGGTCAGAGCCGGAGCTGTTACCGCCATCTTACAATACAGGGTGCATATGTTCGCCCTATTATACTAGAGACAACAAAACCTTCTTTTTTTCCTCCTATGAAGATGTTTTGGATGCGGAAGGTAAGAAGATTGCTAAAAAGCAATTTTCTATTTTCTGGGCCAAAATCGATGGATTATTCCGATATAACCCAAGGTCTATTACAGATATTATAGGCGATGAGGATTTAGTATCTCCTTCGATGGATTTAGACAGCACCTTATACTATAATGTAGGTGAGTATTCAAAAGGGGAGAATAAGATCGAGTCCTCAGTGCTTTCGAAAGATCTTAGAAAGGAATTTCAGCCTTCCGATATGACACTTATCTCCGGTATTGTTCAGGATGAAAATGGGGAACCACTTTCAGCAACGGTTCAAGCAATTAATCCCTATACCACAAAAGTTTTTCAAGAGTCGGTGAGTAATCAAGATGGCTATTACCAGCTATTTGTCCCTACAGGAGAGCAATATTCTTTGTTGGCTTCCAAGGAAAAGTACTCGACCCAATCAAAGCTTATTATTTCAGAATCGTCTTTGATGAGCAATAATTTTGAATTGTTTCCCAGTGTAGATCTTACATTCAATGTTTTTGATCAGGAGTTTTATTTCCCCATTTCATCAAATGTGTCACTGTATGACGCTTCGTTTAATTTCATTGAAGATTTGGAGATTGTAGAAGGAGAAAAGCAAGTGGTAGCTTTAGGTCAGGAATTGAATATCATCATCAATTCTGAAAACTATTTCCCTGACACGCTGAATCTTCCATTTGACGAGGAGGTAATTTTTGATTTTTTTGATTTTGATATTGAGCTGACTCGGAAGCTGAAGGACGTATCTATGTCCTTTGCAGATGAATCTGGCAATAATCTCGGGTTAGAAATTACGGTATACAATGTTACCAGAAATGAAAAAACCACGCGTACAGTTAAAGACGGTAAAATCACGCTACAGCTTCGAGATGGAGAAGTGTATGAGATCAGTACCTCAGCTGAAGGTTACAGCTACTATTCCGCAGAACTTGATCTATCCGAAGAGGAAGAATTAGAGGAAATGAGTGC